>NZ_JAAHGT010000794.1 GCF_010672385.1 Okeania sp. SIO2F4 | reverse complement strand
TCTCTTATGCTTATGTAATGTATGGACTGATTCTCTGCGGTGTTATCGGCAACATTGAATTAGGCTATAAATTTGGAATACTGGCAAATCAACTGTTAGATAAGTTTGATTGTCAGCAGTTTGAATGTCGAATTTTGAATATTTTTAATGGCTTCATTCGTCATTGGCAAGAACCGCTACACACTACAATCAAATTTTTAGAAAAAGGCTATAAAGTTGGTATCGAGCGCGGAGAGATTGAGTTTGTAGGATATTGTGCCTTAAATAATGGCATCAATTCATTTTGGAGCGGGCAAGAATTGACCGATACTAAACAAAAGATAGCTAACTACACTGCAGCGATGGGCGAATTTAATCAACAAACAATTTGCACCTACTTAAAAATTTATTGGCAGTTAATTTTAAATCTATTGGATGACGTAGATGAGGAGAAAAAACCGTGGGAACTGAATGGATCTGCTTATCAAGAAACAACCATGTTATCAGTACATCAGGAAGCTAATGATGCCTACGCACTAGCACAACTTTATCTCTCAAAATTGTTTCTGCACTATCTGTTTTATGATTATTCAGAGGCGATCGCCACAGCAGAATTAGGTCAAACTTATATTGGCGTTTTGGTCGGTAATGCTGCTGTACCAATTTTTCCCTTCTATGATTCCTTGGCAAGATTAGCAGCATGGAATCAACTAATCACATCTGCACAAGAAGATGTATTGAAATTAGTCTCTGCTAATCAAGAAAAAATGAAAAATTGGGCAGATCGTTCCCCAGAAAATTATTTGTCAAAGTTTTATTTGGTAGAAGCAGAACGACACCGCGTATTGGGTAACAAAGCTGAAGCTATAGATTTGTACGAGCGCGCTATTTATCTAAATAAAGAAAACGAATATATCCAGGAAGAAGCACTCGCTAACGAACTTGCAGCCAAATTTTACTTAGATTGGGGCAAAGAAAAAGTCGCGAGCGGCTATATGCAGGAAGCTTACTACTGTTATGCTCGTTGGGGAGCAAAAACCAAAATCGCCGACTTAGAAAAACGCTATCCCCAACTGCTGACTCCCATACTACAGCGAACCAGTTCGACCCTTTTGAATCACGAAACTACTTTGCTATTAGGGACTCTCACATGCACCAGTTCCGCAACTGTTACCAGCAGTGTCTCTGTAGTCTTAGATTTAGCGACCATTCTCAAAGCTTACCAAGCACTCTCTAGTGAAATGGAACTAGAAAAACTCCTGTCATTATTACTTTCCATCGTCATCGAAAATGCGGGAGCTGATAAATGCGTATTAATGCTCCTGTCAGAAGAATGCTTGCTGATCCAAGGCTCGGTTACCTTGAGGAAAAAGCCAGTTGTGTTGCAACACCTTCCTATTGAGGATAGTCAGGACATTCCCCTGAAACTAATTTATAAAGTGAAGCACGACAGACAGACTGTTATGTTCGTTGATGCAAGTAACGAGGCGAGTTTAGCTGATGACCAGTACATCATAAATCAGCAGCCTAAAAGTATTTTGTGTAGCCCAATTTTACATCAAGGCAAATTACAGGGAATCTTATATCTAGAAAATAATTTAGCAACCGGAGTATTTACCAGCGATAGCGTCCAACTACTCAACCTACTCTGTACTCAAGTGGCTATTTCTCTGGAAAATTCCAAACTTTATGAACAGTCACAGCAATATGCTCAACAACTAGAGCAGTCATTGTCCGAATTGAGTGCAAGTAACTCTCGTTTTCATAATCTAGTAGATAATGTACCTGGTCTTGTTTATCAATTTTGCATTAGTCCATCAGGACTCAGAACCTTAACCTACATGAGTGCTGAGTGTCATAGTTTCTACGAAGTCACCGCCGAAGAAGCGATCGCCAATATTCAAATTCTCACGGATATGATACATCCAGATGATATTATTGAGCATAATCAGTCTCTTGCCGACTCCATACAAAACCTAAACCCATGGCACTGGGAAGGACGTATGGTAACACCATCAGGAATCATCAAGTGGGTTCACTGCGAAGCTCGAATTGCTCAACGTGCTGATGGAACTCTGGTTTTGGATGGGATGACATTGGATATTAGCCGTCGTAAACAAGCTGAACTTACATTAGAGCAAAAATCCCAAGATTTACAAAAAGCACTAACTGACCTGCAAGAAGCTCAATTACAAATTATCCAAAGTGAAAAGATGTCAGCTTTGGGTAATTTAGTAGCTGGAATTGGTCACGAAATGAACAATCCTTTAGGCTTTATTTCCGCGAGTATCGAGCTAGCTAAACCTACTATTACAGATATTATTGAACATTTACGACTCTATCAAGAAAGTCTCCCTAACAAAACCGATGAAATTATCGAGCATGCTGAAGAAATTGACTTAGATTATAGCTTAGAAGACTTACCCAAGATGATTGATTCGATGATGATGGCGTGCGACAGACTCAAAAACATCAGTACCAGTCTCCGCACTTTTTCTCGTGCTGACAAAGATTACAAAGTACCGTTTAATATCCATGAAGGAATTGATAGCACTATATTAATTCTCAAACATCGTCTCAAAGGTAATGAGACTCGTCCAGCTATTCAAGTTGTCACCAACTACGGTAATATCCCTGTGATTAATTGCTTCCCTGGTCAATTAAATCAGGTATTTATGAATATTATTGCCAATGGAATTGATGCTTTGGATGAATCAAATCTCGGTCGCAATTTTACCCAAATAGAAGCTAATCCCAACCGAATTACAATTCAAACATCGGTTGAAAATGAAAAGGTGAAAATTTCTATTGCTGATAATGGTAAGGGAATGAGTCAATCAGTCAAACAAAAAATATTTGACCATTTATTTACTACAAAATCTGTCGGAAAAGGTACCGGTTTAGGATTAGCGATCGCTAAGTCTATTGTGGTTGAAAAACATGGCGGTCTAATTACAGTCAACTCTCAACTGGGAGAAGGCACAGAATTTATGATTACCTTACCTACGACAGCAAAAAGAAAAATTTAACTTTCTCTCCTAGGGAATAGGGAATAGGGAATAGGGAATAGGGAACAGAGGAATGCCATAGGGAGTAGGGAGTAGGGAGAAATAATTGATGATTTATGCAGGATAATTAATTTTATTTTTTATTACTGGAGAGGTTTAATAGGGAATAGAAAAGCAGAAAAATAATTGTACCTCAGTAACTTGAGTAATACCATGTCCGGATAAGAGCGTGATGAAAACACTTTTTTCCCTGTATCCTGTCTCCTGTCTCCTGTATCCTGTCTCCTGTCTCCTGTATCCTGTATCCTGTATCCTGCCTAATTATTTATAACTGTTAAACCAAACATGATATTATTTAACCTTACTTTATTACTATCTTCTAATTATGGAAACAACTTGGGAAAGCATCACAAATCTCACAATTCTGGATATACCAGTAAGAATAATATTTATTATAGTCCTGGTTTTAATAGCCACATTAATTTTAAAACAATTATTAACCACAATTGTAATTAAGCGAATAGAAGCTTTAACCCGTAATACAAAAACAACCCTTGACGATCAATTAATTGCAGTTATTAAACAACCTATCGGATGGTTCATATATTTACTGGGATTTCGGGTTATACAATTAATCTTAACAGATTATATTTCTCCCGAATTCAATCAAACAATTAAAGGAATTATTAGCCTAGCAATAGTAGGTAATGTAGCACTAATTATCTACCGTACATCTCCAATTTTCGGAGGATTTTTGAGAATTTTATCAGCTCAAACAGACACTGAATTGGATGATATTATTAGCCCCTATATTCCGAAACTATTGAGGTTAACTGCCATAGTAATTTTTGCCCTAAAAGCAGGAGAAGTATTACTGGGAACTTCTGCTACTGCAATATTTGGTTTAATCGGCGGTTTTGGTCTGTCATTAGGCTTATTATTTAAGGATGTTATTGTTGATTGGGTAGCGACAATTGTAATTTATACTGACGTTTTGTATCGAGTAAATGACTGGCTTTTACTGCCAAGTGGTCTGAAGTGTACTGTACAACATATAGGTATGAGAAGTACAACAATTTATATACCCGATGAGGGAGTTACCCAGAAAATTCCTAACTCTAAAATGATTGATGGTAGCATCAAAAGTTTCTCTCAACAACCAATTGAAAATAAGACAGGAGCTTTTATGTCGTATATTAAAATTGATGGTATTTCATCTAAAAAAGTAGCTAATATCAGGGATAAAATTCGAGAAATACCAAAATCAATTGACATTTTATATGATTCTTGTTCAGTTAGATTTGAGGGATGTGAAAGAAATGCTCGTGTCATTAGAGTAATTGGATTTACTAATGATATAGAGAATTATTCGAGAGCTTATGACAAATTAAATTTGGCAATATTGGCTTTATTAGAACAGGAGGGAATAGATTTATTTGATGTGAATATTCTGAGCGATACAGAAACTTATAAAAATTGGCAGTATAGTTATAAAGAAGGGAGTAGGGAGTAGGAAATAGGCAGTAGTAATTTGGGAAGTAGGGAATAAAAAAGCAGAAAAATAACTGTACTTCAGTAACTTGAGAAACTCTATAAGTACCTGGTCGGTCAAAATTTCCAGTCTGGA
>NZ_JAAHGT010000793.1 GCF_010672385.1 Okeania sp. SIO2F4 | reverse complement strand
AAAGTTATGAGGTACAGTTGTTTTTCTTCTTTTCTGTTCCCTGTTCCCAGTTAAGTGTTCCCTCAAACCTAAAATTTTGTACCTTACCAGTATGGGAATTGCTATAGTATATTAGGACTTACGCACAGCAACAGCTCAAAGTCTTTTTAAATTTTAAAAATATCTTTCCATAGCATAAGTTCTATATTTAGATATATACAGCAGATTGCAGGTTAATGTGATATACCAATTTGATAAATGTTTTTTACAACATTAATTTGAGCTAAAAATATGAACTTTAACTATATTGATTACTGTCAATATTTACTCAATTATCATACAAATTATACCCAAATCTAATTTAGCAAATTACCTAGAAAATGTTAGCCATGACAGGATAAATCGTTATTGGAGAATACAAAACTTTGATTCCCAAGAATTAGGTCTAAATGTTCAAGAATAAATTTTAACTAACACAGAAGGTTATTTAATATTTGATGACATAGTTATTAACAAGGAACATATAGCAATCCTATTTTCTTCCTGTCAAAAATATTACTGCTTTTTAGGGAAGAGGGAACACTTAACTCTTAACTGGTAAGAGTTTCAGTTTTTTTATTTACTTTTTGATTACCCGCAACCTATGCGCGGATTGCTATAGTAATAAAATTTAGTTAGTTCGACGAAAGTATAGTGGTAATGAGCATAAAGTAATTCGTGGTATGGGGATAGTAAATTTTATATATTTCAATCCCAAGATTGAGCAATGCGCGGATAATAGATTATATAATTTATGACCGAGATAGTGACAAAAAAAGTAAAATAGATAATGTTGAATAAATGATATTAAATATGGTAAACAAGAATAATTTACCATTTAGGATTGTATTAATGGATAGCTGGTATGCAACACAAAGATGAATGGTATTGGTAGATAACTTAGGAAAAATCTATTACTGTCTCTTAAAAATAAATCGTCTAGTAGATGATAGTGGTGGTGTAGAGAAATATAAAAATCTTGGAAAACTAAGTTGGAATAAATTAGAAAAAATATCAGGTAAAATAATTCAAATAAAATATTTTCCAAGAGATAAAAAAGCGAGTGCGTAATTCTGAGGTCTCCTCAGAATGTAAGACGCACTCAAGACAGTTAAGCTCCATACGGGCAAATGTTTCTACCAACAGAAAAGAATATATTGCAACTAATGACTTAACCAAATTTTCAGTAGATGCTGTAGAATTTGAATCTCAAACTAGATGGAAGGTCGAAGAGTTTCACAGAGAAATAAAGCAATTAACAGGTATAGAATTTTGTCAATGTCGTCGAGCGCCAAATTCAGAAAAATCATATAGCTTGTGCTATGTTAGTCTGGAATTATTTAAAAAGATTAGCAATGAAAATAGGAAAAACTATTTATCAAGTTAAGCATGAATTATTGTCGGACTATCTGAAATCAGAATTGAAATATCCTTCCATTAAAATGAAAGTTATTTAACCTAAAATCACTGAAGTTTTGTTGGTATTTGGTATATAGTTAGGCGATTGCTGACGCAAAGCTCCGCTAACGCATCAAATTATAGTGAAGAGTGCGCATAACTATTATACCCTATATATAGGGTCTCTGCGTAAGTCCTGATAGAATAATTAGCGTTACAAAATATCTCACATAGCCCCCCTTAAAAAGGTAGGGATGTTTTTTGATTAAGTAATACCAAATCCGCCGATAAAAAGGTACTTTTTTTAATCGTCTATAATACCAATTTGATGTTTGTTAAAAATAGTATAGGCTCCTAAGAATAAATAGGGAAGAAGGAATAAAGAAAGAAGAAAAAATTCCAGAAATAATTTTCATAAGTAGCCCAAGTAAAAGGATAAATGTCTGAGAATTAATGATTCGTAAACAACAACTATATTATGAGATAAATTCCGGAAATATAAACAGTGAAATTGTCATTAAATTTTTAGATAAATTATTACTACATTTATCTAAAAAAACAGTAGTTATTATGGATCAAGCCTCACTTCATACAAGTGATGCCATGAGCGAAAAATTAGAAGAATGGAAACACAAAAATTTAGAAATATTTTGGTTACCCACCTACTCTCCCAAGCTGAAATTAATTGAAATTATCGGGAAATTTATTAAATATGAATGGATTGAAATTAATGTTTATGAGAGTTGGAAAATTTTAATGAACTATCTGAAAAAAGTGCCTGATAATTTAGGTGATAAGTATGTAATTAATTTTGTTTAAGCACTTATAAATATCTCCCTATATATCTTACCGAATTATTAATTAATTATTAATAATTAATTAATTCTGGTTTAAAGCCTCCCCTTTTAAGTGGAAAAAAGCGGTCGGCAAGCGGAGCAGTCCGTTAGGATGGGATGGCGAGGTCTCCCGAAGAGTGCAGAGCCGCTGCCTCTTTCAGAGGAGCTAACGCTAACGCTTTTCATGTCGCGCAGCGAAACGTCATATCCAATCGACCAAGAGAAGAAATGATATTTCCCAATATTCAATCCTCTCGGTTTTAACCTTCTTGTAATTATCAAGTTCGCCATTATCAATTATCAATTAATGAAAGTCTATCTCCTCATCTTCACAGTTATGATACTCTATAAACCGGATTTAGTACAAATAGTTGTTTACAAGGGTAAAGACTAAAATAGACAAGACTAACTCTCAAGAATGATCTTAATTTTAGTCAAATTTCCAGCCAAATTAGTTCACAAAAATTTTCTGGATTTAACGAGTTTTCCCAAGCTGAAAAATTGATAATTGGAAAATATTTATTGATTAAGCTGAACAATAACAGTCTTTTTTGACAATTAAAAAAAGCTTGCTGACATTCCCAAAATCTCAAATCTTTTTTTGACTCTAAATTTATTTAATCTGAAACAGTCTTACCCTCATAAATAGGAGAATATATCTAAGCATTCAGCAATTATATAGAAGCAATCAGCTATTAATTTATTGTTTGGTTAAAAGGCATCATAATTCAAAGATTTAGCGAGAATTAAAAGTATGTTTAAAAACATATTAGCTATTTACTGAGGAGCCAAGATTACTCAAATCCTTGAACTACTTCCTGAAATTGAGTCTAATAGAAACTCAACGAATACTTATACCAATTATTAAAAATAATACTACGTTTGACTTTGCTCCAAGCGTCTATGCTAATACCAAATTTCTAATACCAAATTTTCATCTCAATATACTTCCCATTTCAAACTCCTCAGTGTCTTTACTGCTGACTACTAACTCCTTCCGAGCATTCTGACTCCTAACTACCTAAAGATATGTAGCAAAAAGGCGTGAGATTTGGTACTTTATCTTTATTACTTTTTGCGCAGCATTCCCCTGGAAAAGCTGACCGCTAATAGCTGAATGCTTACCCATATATAGCAAACATTTCAGTATTTAAAATAATACCAAATCTGGTTTACTAAGATGATATTCAAAAAAGTCAAAGTCAAAATCATTGCTGATGATTTTGGTATTGAGGTAACTAGCCTATAATAATCAGATTTGGTATAACTACTTCAAACTTTCGCCTCAATACTCAATCTCAATATTTCTTTGCTAATTAGTGCATAGATATAAAAAATTAATAATTAATTTCACAATCTTCAAGAAAAATTCTCCATTTTCCACGCTCAAAGTGTATGATAATTATAGATTGATATGGTAATATACTCTATAACTGCCACAAAGTTTTGAAACTAACTCAGCAATTTTAATAAACTTTTGCTGAAAAATAGAATCTTTAACTGATTAAGTTAATTGAACCTGCAAGTGGGAAAATAGTCAGAGGTGCAAGTATCAGATAGCCCAATTCAGGTCAAGGTACTTATGGAAGTTAATATCAATCAATATCTCAATTAAATTCGACTGCAGCTCCATATTTTTACTCTATAGTTATGCTTAACAAGAAACTCTTAATCGTAGATGACTGCGAAATTGTCAGAACACTATGTTCGTATATCCTGGCAAAGATGGGATTAAATATTACATTAGCAAGTAATGGTTTAGAAGGGCTAGAAAAAGTTAAATTAGAGCATCCTGACTTAGTAATTTTAGACATTATTATGCCAGAAATGAATGGATATCAAGTTTGTCGTCAAATTAAATCTCAGCCTCAAACTATGAATATACCTGTAGTTTTTTGCTCTGGTAAAAATGCAGAAGTTGATGTATATTGGGCAATGAAACAAGGTGCTGATGGCTATCTCAGTAAACCTGTAAATAAGGATGAATTAATGGCATTAATGGGTAGGTTTCATATTATTAAAAATGTGAGTGAAGAATATAGTAATCAGTGTTTTTATAAGCAGGGTCGTGTCAGGATTTTACCTGCATAAATAGAATCTGAGACAATTTGAAGGATTTTTTGCATAATTAAACCCTGAATATCTTTCATTAATTGATAATTGATAATGGCGAACTTGATAATTACAAGAAGGTTTTAACCGAGAGGATTGAAGATCAGGAAATATTATTTCTTCTCTTGGTAGATTGGAGGCAAGCGTTTGCGCTTCGCAAAGCTTCGAAGTTCGCGTAGCGTCCCGGAGGGAACGGAGACCTCGCCATCCCTCTACCGCTTTTTTCCCCTATCCAAGGGGAGGCTTTAAACCAAAATTATTTA
>NZ_JAAHGT010000792.1 GCF_010672385.1 Okeania sp. SIO2F4 | reverse complement strand
CTGCTAACTCCGGGTTAGCAGTAACTTATCCACAAAAAATAACAGCATTTCAACCAAAAGAATTACTCAATTTAGCAGAAAAATACCTATCTCCAAATCGCTATGCAGCAACAGTATTAATACCTAGCTAGAACTAGAGAAACTAGATAAGAGCTAATTTTGCTATAAGTTAAGTATTGTAGGCGTTGCATAATTTATAATTATAAATATTCACTCCATTTTACTACTTCCGTTGCTATTGATTATAACTACTCCCTACTCTCTACTCCCTAATAAGTTTAATCTCTATTCAAATCAAAATTTTATATAATTTCAGATTAATTTAATAGACATAGATTAATTCAGATTGCTACTATTTTTATCATAGTACAAAAGACTATATTGTTCCTCACTAAAATCCTAGGTAAAAATCTATGTCTGAGAAGCATTCGTTGCTGGAAAATAGAGACTACACATTTATTTTCGCCAGAAGCATTGAAAGCTGGTCTTCCTCCCATCCCTATTATGAGCATTGGCTTGCAGCGCAAACAAAAATCATTGACTTAGCAAAACGTTGTCAATCATTAGATAGTGATGGAATTACTGTTTACTTGGCGTCAAGTCCTTTTATTAAGCATACAAACACAGAAGTCATAAAATTAGCACAACTATTTCAGATTAAAAACCCCCCAGAAACAATGGATTTAGTAAGTAGTCTTCAAGATGCTATTGATGACTATTTTCAGCGCCGAGATGCAAAGCAAACTAAAAATGGAGACATTATCTTAGTATTAGTAGATAAAATATCTAACGAGCAAGAATCACTGATTAATTTAATTAGGAATGCTACTGAAAAAATTGATTTGATTCCAGGTACAGAAAATAGTTATGAATTAGGAATTAGTTTTTTACAGATAGGTGAAGATCCAGATACAAAAGAATGTTTGACTTACCTTGACGATCATCTTGTTGAAGTTGGTGCAAAATGTGATATTGTAGATACAAAGTTATGGTATCAAATTAAGCAAAAATCTCTTACAGATATTCTGATTCATGCTTTGGTTGACTAGCAAAATGTAGTCAGGAATCAGGACTCAGAGGAGAACAAGCATATTTAAGTGTGCATCAATTTGGGATGTTCCTACCTCTAGATTTTGAACGGAAACGGTCAATTTTTAAGTAGGCTCGATGAACTGAGAATCAGCAATTGTACTGAGAATCCCCCGCTGAATTAAAGATTACAGCAGGGGACTATGTAAATCTAAAGTCCTACATACAGGATGTAGTCAAAAGATTTAAGGTAACATTTGACCGCTAGTAGGAAAAACCGAAGAGTGACATAACAGGGTTACGCTTTGATAAACCGGGTCGATGAAGTCCTATTACTAAAGGTGTGGCTCTGTTGGAGATCCGGATACTCACCGGGTTCGAGGTCGATGTAGTCACCACTACCATTGAAAGTGTCGTAGAGCCTGATCTTATCTCCTGGCCTGTAGTTCGGCCCTTTGAATACCTTCACCGAGGAAGTCAGGTTGTTGTAGGAGGAGTAGGTATTCAGGTTATCCACATCCTCAAATATAATCAGCTTCCGACCTCCGTAGTTCACAAGGTCGTAGAGTTCGGCTACCACCGGGATCGGACTCACCGCTGGGGCTGGTGGCACACCCTGGTTGAACTTGACCGAAGAGATCGCGTCCCCGAACCAGATTGGTCCATAGTGGACATCCTCATATTCACCAGGTTTCAGCACTAACTGACTACTGATATAGTTGGGGTCGCGGTAGAAGCTCACCTCGTAGTCGGCATTCGGGTCGAAGTTAGGACCAGGACGTATCTTCAACGAGCTAACTGTGTTATTCATATGATAAGGAGTTGCCAGTTCGGGGGTGTCTTGGCTCAAGAGCAGACGCCGACCTGGACCCGCTCCCCATATCGAGCTTTGGGAGAAGAAATGGTCGTACAGCTCCACGATTAAGGGAATGTGGGCGTACTCCATCGACCCGGGGGAAACGGGTTCAGACCCCGTGCCATCTCCGATGATGAACTTGGTTGATGAGGTCCTATTACTAAAGGTGTGGCTCTGTTGGAGATCCGGATACTCACCGGGTTCGAGGTCGATGTAGTTACCACTACCATTAAAAGTGTCGTAGAGCCTGATCTTATCTCCTGGCCTGTAGTTCGGCCCTTTGAATACCTTCACCGAGGAAGTCAGGTTGTTGTAGGAGGAGTAGGTAGCCAGGTTGTCCACATCCTCAAATATAATCAGCTTCCGACCTCCGTAGTTCACACCGTCATAGAGTTCGGCTACCACCGGGATCGGACTCACCACTGGGGCTGGTGGCACACCCTGGTTGAACTTGACCGAAGAGATCGCGTCCCCGAACCAGATTGGTCCATAGTGGACATCCTGATATTCACCAGGTTTCAGCACTAACTGACTACTGATATAGTTGGCGTCGCGGTAGAAACTCACCTCGTAGTCGGCATTCGGGTCGAAGTTCGGACCCGGACGGATCTTCAAGGAGCTAACTGTGTTATTCATACTATAAGGAGTTGCCAGTTCGGGGGTGTCTTGGCTCAAGAGCAGACGCCGACCTGGAGCCCCTCCCCATATCGAACTCTGGGAGAAGAAATGGTCGTACAACTCCACGATTAAGGGAATGTGGGCGTACTCCATGGACCCGGGGGAAACTGGTTCAGACCCCGTGCCATCTCCGATGATGAACTTGGTTGATGAAGTCTTATTACCAAAGGTGTGGCTCTGTTGGAGATCCGGATACTCACCGGGTTCGAGGTCGATGTAGTCACCACTACCATTGAAAGTATCGTAGAGCCTGATCTTATCTCCTGGCCTGTAGTTCGGCCCTTTGAATACCTTCACCGAGGAAGTCAGGTTGTTGTAGGCGGAGTAGGTCTGCAGGTTGTCCACATCCTCAAATATAATCAGCTTCCGACCTCCGTAGTTCACACGATCGTAGAGTTCGGCTACCACCGGGATCGGACTCACCGCTGGGGCTGGTGGCACACCCTGGTTGAACTTGACCGAAGAGATCGCGTCCCCAAACCTGATTGGTCCAGCATTTAGATCCGGATACTCACCAGGCGTCAGCACTAACTGACTACTGATATAGTTGGGGTCGCGGTAGAAGCTCACCTCGTAGTCGGCATTCGGGTCGAAGTTAGGACCCGGACGGATCTTCAACGAAGTCGTGAGGTTATTCATCACATAAGGAGTTGCCAGGTTGGGGGTGTCCTGGCTCAACAGAAGACGTCGCCCTGGACCACCCCCCAAGGAGTTCCTGGTGAACCAGTGTTCGTAAAGCTCCACGATTAAAGGAATATGCTCATAGGGACCAGGCGGAATGATGGCAGGAACTGTGATTTTGACTGTCTTGCCTGCAACGATTTGTCCATCGGCGACGACATCAAGGGAGCCGTTGAAGACCTGAATATCTGTGGCGGCTGCAACATTACCAAGCCAGGAAACGTCGAAGCTAATTTCATGGTCTTGGTCTCTGCTGAGGGGGCCATGACCGGCTGCCGGGGCGATCGCTTGCACAAACGGTTCGGTCGCACCACTCGCTACTAGGCGCACGTTCCTGATTGTGGTGATCTGTGCTGCTAACTCAGCAATAATCTGCTCAACAGCAGTATCTGGACTGACACCTTGGATTAGTATGCCCCCCGTTGTATTGGCAATCCGGGTTCCTTGTCCCGCTTCGCCCAATGGATTGCCGCAATTATTGCGATACCAATCACTTACCCTTTCGATCCGGTTATCCAGCCCGTACTGTGCGCCACTGCTTCTCAAGCTCATTGCGAGCACGGTAATTTTCTCGGCCACTAGCTTATCGGTGACCGATTTCTCGGTAATGTTGTAGTCTAGGCTGGAGATGGTCTTGCATATAGGGTCATGACCTCCAGCATCACCAATCCAGACGATGATCCGCTGGGCATCGGCACGCCAACCAATGTTGCCACCTGGTGGTTCGGCCACCCGATCTAGCGCATAGAACTGAGCCTCCGGAACGTCCAAACCTGGGGTGGTCTTCCAGGTATCGACTGCGGCTTTAACATCGGCGATATTGGCAGTCAGATTACACTGGTGCTCGAAGACGAAGGGATGTCTGCTAGGCTCTGGAGCTGGAAAGTCTTTGTAGTTGCCAACTCCAAACTGGACATCAGACCCTAAAGCCTGAGTTTGGTTGACGATATCTACCATACCTCTCTGGACGGAGGCGATCGCTGCAGCCATGCTACCAGTCGTGTCTGATAGAAAATAGACATCGACTTTCGGGACTATTCCTAATTTCGGAATCGTGACCTTAACCACTTCGGCGAGGGTCTGATCTTTTGACAGAGTCAGATCGTTGGTTGGCGGTGAAACCTGAATTGGATTACTCATTCAGTGAAATAACTCCTTTGAGAAAAAAGTTTTGGTTTCTGAATATAAATCCTACCATCAGAAGTATTTCCGAGTAAATGAATCTCTAAGTTAAAAAATGTTACGACCAGCAATAACGCTTATTCTGGGTCAGGTTCGGGATTAACTGCAACTATAGCACTACGCATTAAGGCTCTTGACATTTCTAAACCCTGAAACCTTTTAACCGTTTACTATTCCCTCCATACCTATTCCCTATTCCCGATA
>NZ_JAAHGT010000791.1 GCF_010672385.1 Okeania sp. SIO2F4 | reverse complement strand
TTATCAAATCCAGATTAAAAGTCGTCATTGCGACGAGATGAAGCAATCTCTTAAACCCTTGAGATTGCTTTCTTCCACTCGTTTCTAGTCGCAATGACTTGGATATAGTAATTATCCGGATTTTATATCAGAATTAATACCAAATCCTCGTAGGGACATTGCATAACAAAAATGCGAACGTCCCTACAGTGGTTTACTGAAATGAAAACCACTTGAAACTATTCTTAGCGCTGATAACTGATAACTGATAACTGATAACTGATTTCAACCATACCTTGCTAATAACAAAGTCAAATCATCATCAGTTCGCCCCGTTACCTTTGGCGATCGCAAAAATTCCTCCAACTGCTTAGTTGCCTCTTCCTCATCAGTAACCACCGTCATAAATTTAAACAATGGTGCAAAAAACGGACTATGAGGCAACCCGATCGGCATTTTCAAAGCCAACATTTGCAACCCATCCGAAAAAATTGCCAAATGAACAGGTTTTCCTAACCAGACTTTTACCTGAGCAGTTTCCACACCTTGGTCTGAAATCAAAAAAGTAGTCTCATTAATATGTTCTCCAGTTTGGGGTGCTGTCACTGGAAAAATATTCTCCTCTCTATCTCCCACCACTGCTGCACCATCTCCCACTTGAGCAGCAATAGCTAATTCTGGTGTTGCCACTACCAAAATCAAAGTTGCAGCTAACTCCCGCGCTTCAACCTCCCTCACCTGAGACTCAGACAAAACAGCATTTTTCGCTGCCCTCAAAGCATCAACCAACAAAAACTGCCAACCAATATTATCTTTTGGCAACAGCTTTTGTTCCGAAATAGTTTTGACTCCAACACCGACAGCTATTTTAGCACCAACATCTCCCAAATTTGCTGAACCTGCACCATCAGCAACAGCAGCAACTAAAATTCCCTCTGGCAAAATCTGCCAAGAATGTGCATCTTGACATGGTTGCCCCCGTTTCTCGTGACTTGTACCTGTTACCGATACCGATACTACTCGCCACTGACTTTGTGCTTCTATTGACATAAACTAATAATTTACTAAACTTTTACTGCTGCACTACACTAAATTATCGGCATTGTTAAATCAAGGGATGAATAAGAAGCCATTTGGTATTTTTGCCTGGGATTAAATTTTTGAGGTAAGGAGTCGTCCGTGAATATAGGAGATACACGACAAAGATTAAAAAATATTCCAATACAACCCATCCCCTTACAGGGGTAAGTTTTTAACTGGCGGGGTAGGCGATCGCTTTGATTCATTATAAAATCTCAACTTGCTGTATGTCTTTTTATGCAAAAAAATCGTCCATAATTTCCCCCACACTTCCCCCTCTCCCCAAACTTCTCACACCCAAGAGCATAATTTTAAAAAACATACCCTTGTAAGCACCCCATCACCCCATCACCCCATCACCCCATCTATAATTAAACTGCTCCCCATCCAGGAGGAGGTAATGCTACTTGTTCGTCAACTTTAGAATGGGAAACTTGCTGCATACTAGCAGATAACCAGATAAACATTTCCCGAAAATCAAGTCCTCTCAGTTTTAAAGGTGTTCTCTGAACTATTTCTCCCAACTTATCCATATTTGCTCCTTCCACACCAACCGCAAAAAAGGCAACGTGCTTGTTATCTTCTTCTTGCTGTATTCGATCGCCTGCTTCCTTCACTATTCTTTCTGATTCTCCTTGAGGTTCCCCATCAGTAATCAAAAATACCCAAGGTCGGTAATAAGTTATACCATTATTCCGATATTCTGACTTTCGAGCAGCAATCATATCTAGAGCTTTGTGAATAGCAGTACCCATATAAGTTTGTCCTTGAGCAGTCAATACTGGGTTTTCAAATTGGTCTGCAGTGATAAACTCTTGGACAATTTTCACTTGATTATCAAAGGAAATAATAGCAACCTCTACTCGTTTTTTCGCTAAATCATCAGTAATTAAATTATCTCTAAAAGTTTCCAACCCATCATTTAAAGCTTGAATAGGTGTGCCTGTCATTGATGCGGAGGTGTCCAACAATAGCACACAAGGACAACGAGGTTCGGGATTTTCTGCAAATTCTACTGCTTCGTCAAGTCTCATGTTAATTTTTTTAGCCTTATATTAGTTTTTTATCTTCATTTTTTTGTCTCTAATTCTGAGACTTTAGTTCCACAATATTAGAGTATAGTATCATCTTCGGTAAAACAGTAATAAGTAATCCCTGAATGAGTTTGAGCATTTATCAATGTCCGTGCCCTATTTGTGTAGTGCTATATTAAGATATTTTTGGCCTATGACT
Organism: Okeania sp. SIO2F4; assembly: GCF_010672385.1. Lineage (GTDB taxonomy): Bacteria > Cyanobacteriota > Cyanobacteriia > Cyanobacteriales > Microcoleaceae > Trichodesmium. The sequence continues at coordinate 2,341 of NZ_JAAHGT010000791.1, read as the reverse complement.
GGTTGTTGACTCCTAATACTAAATCCAGTTTATAGAGTATCCTTTTGGGGAGATGGGGAGATAGGGTTTAGAGGAGATGGGGAGAGGATTTAATCTTACATTATATATATTGGTCTGCTCTAAAATCAATTTTTTTTGTATAGGCCAAGCATTAGATCCTAGCGATCGGCACAAAAAAACTACGGAACGACTAAATATTATTGAGGCGACTCTGTAATAGTACAAAGTAAAATTTTAATTTTTAATTGTTGTCAGATATTAATCTTGGGCTATCTGAAGCAATATTCCCTCAAAGAAATTTAATTGTTAGAGCAAATCAAAGTAAATCAAAGTAAAAGTATAACTAGGAACTACGTTCTACCCCAAATCTATGTATTCCGGTGAAGAATTTAGAGTAGATGAGCCATTTTTATATTAGACATAGGCGTGATAATCAAAAATCAAATCGATTATCGGGTAGAAATCATCAATTCTTTCCCCCTACTCCCGTACGGGCGATTCGCTCTTCGCCCCTACTCCCTACTCCCTCTTTTCCACCAGAGGTCTATTTATGATTATTCTTACTGCAAAGCACTATATTATGGCTACTATCCTTAAAATTATTTTAAATTTTGAATTTTTAATTAACAAGATTTTTGCGGAAATTTTTAAATACCCCTTGACAATCCCTATATTTAGTTTGCTATATTTATAACAAGCGTTCGATATAAAAAAAATGCCTAAAGTTGTTGATGCTGACCAATACCGCAAAGAACTTTTGTACCAATCCCTTGACTTATTTGCTGAGAAAGGGTTTGCAAATGTCACAATTCGTCAGATAGCCAAAGCTTTAGGGATTTCCACAGGTGCTTTGTACCACTACTTCCCCAGTAAGGAGTCTCTGTTTGAGCAATTGGTGGAAGAGTTGGGACATCAGGAGGTGCTGGTGCTAAACAGTGCGATGGCTACTCGAAAGACTTTACCCAAACGTATAGAAATATTGGGTCAACTCTTGCTAGAAAATAGGGAAATTCTCGTGAAGCATACGGCAATTTGGTTAGATTTTTATCAACATAGTCAGGTAGAAACTATTCTGAATAACAGAATATTTCAACGAATCGAGCGGCAGTCTAGGGAAGCGATCGCAGAACTTTTAGGAATTAGGGATTTTAGATTGGCGCGATTTATTTCGGTATCAATTGATGGGATTTTGGTTGACCAACTGGGGAAAAATGACTCAACTATATTTGCCGAACAAGTGGCGTTATTAATGGAAATGCTCATAACTTATTTTGATAAATATCCCGAAAAATCTTCTCTAAATTCCTAACAGACAACAGAGGATAGGCTTTCCAAGCTGGAAAAAAGTTTTTTTTTGCTTTTTTTATAACGAACGCTCGAATTAAATTAATTTACTAAATATCTTGGAGATTTACCCAATGAAACTCACAAACTTATTGTCTTTCAACCCTTTTCCTAAAACAGCAACTCCACAGCCAAATTATTGGCAATTGTGGAAAGTTGCCAAGCCTTTTTTTGCCATGCTTGCTGGAGATGAAAGTCTCAAACCTGTTGAAGAAATGGCGACAGCTTTAACTCAAATGCCTGCCTCTGAGTTAGTGGTAAAACATTTGCAAAATAATCATGCTGCACTGGCAATGATTAGGCAACGATATATAGCAAAACCTCATAATTTAGATAAATTATTGCAATATCCCGAAGGATCTCTCGGACATATTTATGCCTCAACAATGAAAGCCAAGGGTTTTAGTGCAGAAGATTTGTATACTACTGTTAATATTGACTCCGATGTCACTTATCTCAACGCACGCATTGGTCAAACCCACGATATATGGCATATAATCACAGGTTTTGATACTTCCGATCTAGGTGAAATTGGTTTACAAGCATTTTATCTAGCTCAATTTCCCGATCCACTAGCAACAATGCTAATTGCTAATAGTTTAATTGGGGTAACCCTACTAACACCAGAAGAGTTGCCTGAGTTACTTAAGGCGATCGCCAAAGGTTGGGAGATGGGCAGCAAAGCTAAACCATTATTTGCCCAAAAGTGGGAAGAAAATTGGGAAAAGCCTTTAACTGAGTGGCAAACTGAGTTAAATATTCAACCTGTGGCATTATAATATAGCTTGAAGCATTCAGCTATCATATAAAATCCGGTTATACAGTAATCGCATGCATTACTTCCTCTTAATACAGATGTTCTATTGAATACGAATTTAAAAATTTAATAGTTCAAATCCAATATTTCTCCTGAGTCCTGACTCCTGAGTCCTGACTCCGAGCGCGATACGATAACTAATTACCCGGATTCTATATCAGCTGTCAGCTCAAGTCAAAA
>NZ_JAAHGT010000790.1 GCF_010672385.1 Okeania sp. SIO2F4 | reverse complement strand
CGGTTGGACTACCGCTCAATGGCTGTGGTAAATCGATGATTGATATCGAGGATCAGCAAGTCTCATTCGTGAGTTTGGGAAGCCCACATCATAATCTCTGATTTGATGTGGGAGTAGTCACAAAGCCAGTTGCCTTTATTGTTAATGGTTTGAGATTTGATCGGCAGAGCAATATATAATAAAAAACTAGGAGTAACTGTAAAAAATTTTGATTTGTGTGTTATATTGAAGTTATGCGGATGTGGCGGAATTGGTAGACGCGCTAGATTTAGGTTCTAGTTTCTTCGGAAGTGGGGGTTCAAGTCCCTTCATCCGCATTTATTAAGTAGGGTTGTAGTGGACTGATACACCTTTAATGTTGCATTAGAGAAAAAATTCTCAAGCTTTGCCATAACAAGAATTACACGAAAAAAAGAGTTCTGCACAGTTTTGGCTGTGTCAGTGTAATGCTACCCCATGCGTACAGAGCAATAATAGTTGCATTTTCTGAAGCGCATGCGAAATGGAGGTGGGTCGTGGAATTTCTCTTCTATTACTGATAGAGCAATAATAGTTGCATTTTCTGAAGCGCATGCGAGATGGAGGTGAGTCGTGGAATTTTTCTTCCCCATGCGTATAGAGCAAGAGTCAACACATTTTCTGAAGCACCCCGCCAGAGGTGATGGGTGGTGAAATTTTCCGACCCCATGCGTATAGAGCAAGAGTCAACACATTTTCTGAAGCACTCCGCCAGAGGTGATGGGTGGTGAAATTTTCCGACCCCATGCGCACATTGCAATAATAATTTCATTTTATGAAGCTCCTGCGAGATGGGGATGAGTAGTAGAATTTTCTCTGCTATTACTTATAGAGCCATAATAATTTCATTTTCTGAAGCACCCAGCCAGAGGTGATGGATAGTGAAATTTTCCGACCCCATGCGCACATTGCAATAATAATTTCATTTCCTGAAGCTCCTGCGAGATGGGGATGAGTAGTAGAATTTTCTCTGCTATTACTTATAGAGCCATAATAATTTCATTTTCTGAAGCACTCAACCAGAGGTGATGGGTGGTGAAATTTTCCGACCCCATGCGTATAGAGCAAGAGTCAACACATTTTCTGAAGCACTCCGCCAGAGGTGATGGATAGTGAAATTTTCCGACCCCATGCGCACATTGCAATAATAATTTCATTTCCTGAAGCACCAAAACTTGGGAGATGAATAGTCAAACTTCTCTACTATTGCTCCATACGCAATAGTTAATTCATTTTATCAAGCACCAAGACTTGGGAGATGAATAGTCAAACTTCTCTACTATTGCTCCATACGCAATAGTTAATTCATTTTATGAAGCGCCAAGACTTGGGAGATGAATAGTCAAACTTCTCTACTATTGCTCCATACGCAATAGTTAATTCATTTTATCAAGCACCTTTATATAGATGGATAGTGGAAATTTCCTACTGGACTAACAAACCTTATAGCGCTTTTCATTAACATACAATACAAAAATTTTTGCTCAAAGGCATAATTGAGAGGGTAGAAGGCAGAAGTTTTGTAGTCTACCTTTGTGAAAACCGCTATAAATGTTGCACTAGAAAAAAATTCTCAAACCTTGCTATAAGAGGAACTATACAAAAAAAGCACTCTGCAAAGTTTTAGCTGTGTCGGTTTAGTAGGTATCAAGTTTCAAGATATAGTCAAAGGTATCCCGTTATCCTTTGGTTTCAAATTCAACAAAAAAGGAACAGCCTTTTTCACCCAAGACTCAACAGGGGTAAAAGACTTTGCCTCCTCTCCAAAACAAATATCTAACATATCAGTATGAATAATTCCTGGGTTAAGAGGAATAGCAGCCATTCCTGACGGTAACTCCTGAGCTAAAGCACGAGTCAAACCTTCAATTGCCCACTTAGAAGCACAATATGGCCCTACCTGTGGAGAAGTGGAACGCCCCCACCCAGAAGTAATATCAACAATAATACCACTTCCCCTGGAAATCATAGCTGGCACAAAATGACGTACCACATTTGCCACACCTTTAATATTAATATCAATTAATTGGGAAAATTCCTCACTATCAACTTTCCAAATAGGTGCAGGTTGATTAATTATGGCTGCATTATTTATTAATAAATCTGGCGGTGAATAATTAGTTAATGTTTGACTCGCCCAATTTTGCACAGAGTTTTCATCTGCTACATTCACACAGCTAAACTGATGTGGATTAGCATATTTATTAGTTAAATTTTCTACAGCAGATTTAGAACGAGCGCAACCTATAACAGTATGACCTAAATTAATAAATTCATCAGTCATAGCTCTACCTAAACCCCGACTTACTCCTGTAATTACAATTAGCTTTTTCATTTGAAATAATATAGATATAGCAATCCTATTTAAGTTGTAACATTTTGGTGGTAGTTAGGAGTCAGGAGTCAGGGGTCATTTCAGTTATCAGTTATCAGTACCTCCTGCTTAACCAGGATGCTTGAAATACGGAATATTCTTTTCTCTTGGTCGATTGGATATGGCGCACTTCGGAGCGGCTCTGTAAGAGCGGGAAACCTCGCCATCCCATCCTTCGGAATGCTCCGCAAACGACCGCTTTTTATCCCCTTAAAAGAGGAGGCTTGAGACCAAAATTTTTCGGTCATAATTTTCATAGTTTTCAGGGTTTTCAGCTCAAATTAACTATTATAAAAATTGTCACAACCAATGCGCAGGTTGCTATATTAAATAAATTGCATTTTCCCAAGCATGAAAAGCATGAAAATTGATAACTCTTGTATCCTAACTAATTTATTTGACTTTCAGTTTAAGAAAATATCTATTAAGTAGTCGTAGCAAATAAATTTCCTAGGTGTAAAAAGCAAGAGACAAAGGTTCATTAATTGATAATGAATAATGGATAATTACCTCTGGTTAAAACCGTAACGGAATTGAAGATAAAGAAATATTTTACGATTAATAATTTCCTACTATATCAATTCCCAAAAAGGGTGAGGTACAAAATTTTAGGTTTGAGGGAATAGGGAATAAGGAACAGGGAACAGGGTAATAAAAAAACAAAAATATAACTGTATCTCACAAGCTTGGGAAACGCTATATAAAGTTTTAAAACTTTGCAGACAATATATAAAAATTAGGAATCAGATGTGGGAATTTGACTGTTCTTTAAAATTAAGAATATAGGAGTTATATTCTTGTCTGTTCCCTGTTAAGTGTTCCCTATTCCCTTGTGGGAATTTGACTGTTCTTTAAAATTAAGAATATAGGAGTTATATTCTTGTCTGTTCCCTGTTTCCTGTTAAGTGTTCCCTATTCCCTTGTGGGAATTTGACTGTTCTTTAAAATTAAGAATATAGGAGTTATATTCTTGTTTGTTCCCTGTTTCCTGTTAAGTGTTCCCTATTCCCTTGTGGGAATTTGACTGTTCTTTAAAATTAAGAATATAGGAGTTATATTCTTGTCTGTTCCCAGTTAAGTGTTCCCTATTCCCTATTCCCTTGTGGTAATTTGACTGTTCCTTAAAATTAAGAATATAGGAGTTATATTCTTGTCTGTTCCCTGTTCCCTGCTCCCTGCTCCCTGTTTCCTGTTCTCTATTCCCTAGTATATATTTATGTTTAATAGTTTATCAAATATTAATCAACAAGAACTCAAAAACTTGGTAGAACAAGGATTAGCTAAAAGTAAATCAGGTAAACTACCTATTTATATCCCTTTACTTGCTGAGGCTAACCCTAACAGTTTTGCTATTGTTTTGCAAAGTCTTGATAATCACATCATTTCATTAGGAGATGTGGAAACTAAGGTTCCTTTAATGAGTGTGATTAAACCATTTTTGTTATTTTATTCGTTATCTAAATTTGGCAATAAATCTGTATTTAATATAGTTGGCAGAGAATCTTCAGAAAAGCCTTTCAATTCTTTAGAACAACTAGAAGCTGATGGGGGATGGCCGAGAAATCCCATGATTAATAGTGGAGCGATCGCTTTATCATCTTTATTACCAGGAAATACTGCTACAGAAAGGTGTGAAAATTTTTGTGCTTGGCTGAATAATCACGGAAATTGTCAATTATTTTTAGATGAAAATATGTTGGCTTCGGTTCGTTCTTTACCTAATGAGAATAATCAAGCTATTGCTAAAAATTTAGTAGAGTCTGGTTATATAAAGGATGCAGAAATTACTTTAGATACTTATAATCAAATCTGTTGTTTATCTGGCAGTATTTTTGATGTGGCTAATTTGGGGATTTTATTAGTACATCCACCTAATTATGATTGGAAAAAATACTGTTTTACAGTTCAAGAATTAATGACTACTTGTGGTTTATATGAAGCATCAAGTCGTTATGCTTTAGAAATAGGAATTCCTACTAAATCTAGTGTTAGTGGAATTGTTTTGGGAGCAGTTCCTGGCGTAGGAGTAATTGTTTGTTATAGTCCTCCTCTCGATCGACAAGGAAATTCTGTAGCAGGTTTATTTTTATTGGAAGTAATTTCTAGAAATTTAGAATTGAGTGTCTTTTGTTAGAAAAAAATGTAATTAGTTTAATTAGGTATTTACTTTGTTTAGCAATGGAAATTTTTGTATTTTTTCCAGAAAAAGACTTTGATATTTTTTAGGCTGAAAATGCCTGAAATAAAACCTAAATAGAGTAGTAGGTTATATAAGGGCGAA
>NZ_JAAHGT010000079.1:9415-18109 GCF_010672385.1 Okeania sp. SIO2F4 | reverse complement strand
TCCTATACAACTCGCAGCTTGGTCTTACTAAATCTTTAGAAATAGTTATCAACCCCATGCTATCCAACTCATGAGCTATGATAGGGTCTATATCCACCCCGTCTTGGGTAGTAACAACTTTTTTAAAAGCTGCTTTCAATTTTTCTTCCTGCTCAAGGATCGCTAATAATTTGCGTAAATGGTTATTATAAATTCCTGCTTCTGTTGGTGCTTCTTCTAATAATTGTTTAAAACGAAGTTCTCCCCGATGGAGATAATATAAAGCCAATTGTACCAGGTAAGGATGTCCCCCCACTATTGCCATTAGTTGCTGACAATGAGTTTCTTGTAGCCAAGATAATCGATGACGTTGTACTAAATCTTGAATTTGTTCTAGGGTAAAAGGAGGTAGTCTCAGTGGTAATCCGATATTAAAAGGAGATTGATAGATTTTCAGTGGTATATAAATTTCTGTAGAATACACAACAATCATGCGTAATTTTTGCCAAATCTCTTCCTGTTTTGCTTTTTCATACCAGCAGCGTAACAAAGGCAAAAAATCCTCGGCAATTTCAGGATAATTAAACAGTCTATTTACTTCATTTAGTGCTAATACCACTGGAGTCTCAACTTGCTCTAGTAAGTAATCTTGAAAATAAGTTGTACAGCTAATTTGACTACCAAAGATTTCATCCCAATATTTATCCAACATAGATTCTATAGACAACTGTTTAGTAATATTGGCACAAAACCAACGCAGAAATTTATCTATAGAAGAAAAAGTAGGTTTTTCTGCTTGTCTGAAGTCTATATTGACAACATGATAACCCAAATATTTAGAACGATCGAGAATACGTAGCATGAGAGAACTTTTACCCATCTTTTGTGGCGCTCTAATCCTAATAATGCTCCCTGGTTGAGTAATTTCCGAGTAAGCTAGATCCTCTATGGGAGGCCGCTCTATGTATAAGTAAGAGTTTAAAGGAATCACACTACTGGGAAATTCTATATACATATTTACTTTTTGATTTTGACAGTATTTCTCCAGTAATTTTTGCTGTGAATTTGTGAGAGTTATGGGTTCTAAATATTGACGCAAATTTGTTTTGGAAATTGGTTCTTGCCAATAGTTACTTAGTAATGACCATAGTTCACTAGCAACTTTTCTCAAATGTTCTGCTCCATAATATGCCTCATTAGACATCATTATATATGTTTTTCCTTCCCAGGAAGAGCGCAAGATAAATTCTTGAAGGTGACTTAAAGGAGAAGGTAAATTAGCATTAAGTATTTGTATAACTTCGTCTAAATTCATTTTTATAATTATTGAGTATGGATAATTTGAGTAAATAATTCATAGTTATAAAATATCATGTTTGTTCTATAAAATTACTTATATTATTATCTGAAGTATCTATACTAAGAAACCTGCTCGATATGAGATATCTTTCGTTTCAAAAAATATAAATCTACTCTGAGATATCCTTCGTTTCAAAAAATATAAATCTACGAAAAAGCCTGTTTGTTATACCAATTCACTTTAAAGATGTCACAAATAGTTTCAAACTTTAAATGTTAAATAATTGCCTCGGTGGTGGTGGATAGTAATGGTAAAGGAAGCACCGGGAGTGTAGGGAGATGGGGGGATGGGGAGATGGGGACTTTCGGAGATGGGGGGATGGGGAGATGAGGAGATGGGAAGATGGGGAGATGAGGAGATGGGGAGATTGGGAGATTGGGAGTCTCGGAGATGGGGAGTCTCGGAGATGGGGAGTCTCGGAGATGAGGAGATGGGGACTGTCGGAGAAATTAAAAAATATATATCCTCACCATTACCATGCAGGACTACCAAAGTTTTTAGCCTATCCAATCTAACTTCTGAATTCTCAATTCTCAATTCTCAATTCTCAATTCTGTGAAATGGTATTAGATATCTTTGCTTAACTCCTGTTATAGCATTTCTCAAAAACTTTTCAACCCGTTTCTTCAGTAGGGGAGTAGGTAGGAAAGTTGGATGCAACCTCCTTCAATAATTAATAATTAATAATTAATAATTAATTATTACCTCTTCTTAAAAACGGATAGGATTGGTTAAAAAGGAATTTTTTTTTCTTTTCTTGGTTGATTGGATATGGCGCACTTCGGAGCGACTTGAATTGCGTTTCGCTTTCCTACGGAATAATTGCGCAAACGCGACATGAAACGCGGCTCTGCATTCTTCGGGAGACCTCGCCATCCCATCCTAAGGTCATGCTCCGCAAACAACCGCTGTCTTGGTCGATTGGAGGCAAGCGTTTGCGCTTCGCAAAGCTTCGAAGTTCGCGTAGCGTCCCGGAGGGAACGGAGACCTCGCCATCCCATCCTACGGAATGCTCCGCAAACGACCGCTTTTTTCTCCTTGAAAGGAGAGGATTTAAACCTTAATTTTTTGGTCAAGAGAAGTAAACATAAGAATAATTAAGACTAAATAGCTAACAATTATTAAAAAAGTGATTCGGCTTGTGTTAATTACTTAATAATTGAAGTGTCGTCAAGTATAACATTAATGCATGGTAATTGGTATTTATACATTTATTCAAAAGTTTTATCTATTTTGTATTCTATGATCAAGCATTTGTATTAATACTGTAATTGTAGCTAAATCATATAAATTTGTACCTTTTTAATGTTGATTATGTATAGTAGTTGAAAGCCTGACTATTACCGTTGCTTAAAAAATTACAATTTTGTTACAAAATTTGTGAATTTTTGTATGACATTATGTTAATATTAGCTAAAAACTTGTATCTTTATCGTTCCTTCCCTCTTGAATTTTCTCGTATTGCCAAACCACCATCTCTTATTATCTACTAAAAAAAGTTTATGTAGGAATATTTTTGGCAACAGGTATGATTTTATATGGCAATTTCCATGCTGTTGAGGTACAAAATTGGTTGGTTTTAGGGAACAGGGAACACTTAAGTGGGAATAGGAAATAGAATACAAATAAAGATAGGTATACCTCATTAGGCTGAGAAACGCTATATGAATCTCTAAAAACTAAACAAGCCTTTTATTGTAAGCATTCAGCTATTAGCATTCAGCTATCAGGAATAAGATCCAGTTCTTAAAGTTATCCATTATAGAGTTTTATATTAAGAAAGATGTTTATAAAGTATAGTTTTAAGGGTGGGGTTTAAATTTCCAACCAAAAACAATAGCTGATAGCTGTTAGCTGACGGCTGAATGCTTACCTTTTATTTAACCATTTGCATAGGTCAACAAAAGAGAAGTAAAAGTTACTCACCAAATCATTTTTCATAACTTTTTACTAAAAATATTTTTCATGAACGCCTCTTATCTTTATCTCTCTTGATTTGCTCCAGCCAAAAATCCATATCTTTATTCACGCATATGTCTATATAGACATGGGCGTAAAACAAAAAAACTTTTTCTAAAACTCTTTTAGGAAAGTTTTATAGAACATTCCTACATCATTTTTCACGCTTGTATCTATTGCTCATAACTGTATAATAGAAGAAAATATAAGACATAACAAAACTAATAATTAATTATGTGGCAAATATTAAGTCAACTATTTTTACCTAATTTTATTCCCCGGGGAAACAATCTGTGGCCACCTGAACCAATATGGTTACATTTGTTATCAAATTTATTCATAGCGATCGCCTATTTTTCAATTCCGGCAATCCTAATTTACTTTCTGCAAAAATGGAAATATGTAATAATTTCGGGAGTATTTGGTTTATTATGTACTGTGATGATCTTATGTGGTATAGGTCATTTGATGGTAATATTAAGTCTATGGTATCCCAATCCTTTTCATTTGCTAATCGGGATTGAGAAATCTATCACTGCCCTAATTGCTTGCTACACAACTTGGCAATTGGTAAAGCTATTACCTAAATTTTTATCTCTGAAAACTCCTACACAACTAGAAGCAATTAACCAGCAATTAGAAACAGAAATAGCTCAACGCCAACAAGCAGAAGCAGCATTGGAGCAAACTAATCAAAACTTAGAAAAAGAAGTACAACAACAGACTGCTGAATTATCAACAGCTTTGAATAATTTACAACATGAAATAGAAAAGCACCAACAAACTATATCATCATTACAAGCAAGCGCTAAACGGGAAAAAGTTATCTCTCTAGTCATTCAAAAAATACGTCAGAGTCTAGATATTCCCACCATATTTCAAACCACAACTCAAGAATTACAACAAACAATTTATTGTGACCGGGTAGTTATCTATCAATTTAATCCTGACTGGAGTGGGAAAATAGTAGCAGAGTCAGTCGAAAGTGGCTGGAAAATTTTAGTAGAGGAACAAGAAAATGACTCCAGTCTCAAACAAAACGCTGTAGATACTGAAAACTGTTTAGTCAAAGATTTAACTAATCCCGACGTAATTGAAGATACCTACCTACAAGAAGAAAAAGGTGGTATTTATAGTCAGGGTACAAAGTATCGAGTAATTGAAAATATTTACGAAGCTGGATTTAGTGATTGTTATATTCAACTATTAGAGAGTTTTCAAGCCAAAGCATATATAATTGTTCCGATTATTTCTAACAATAAACTATGGGGGTTATTAGCTTCTTATCAAAATTCTGCCCCTCGTAAGTGGGAAAACCCAGAAATTAATATTGTTATTCAAATTGGCAGTCAGTTAGGAGTAGCTTTAGAACAAGCAGAATTATTAGCCGAAACTCAACGAAAGTCATTAATGTTAGAAAAAGCCTTAGTAGCAGCGGATGAAGCTAACCTAGCTAAAAGTAATTTTATCGCTTCGATGAATCATGAATTGCGCACTCCTTTAAATGCAATTATTGGTTTTACTCAACTAATGAATCTCGACTCATCCATAACTACCAAAAACAAAGAATTTATTCAGATTATTAATCAAGCAGGCGAGCATTTACTTCAATTAATTAATACCATTTTAGAAATTTCGAGAATAGAGGCTGGTAAAACCACATTAAATAACGCTAATTTCGACCTATTTGCTTTGACAAATAATATAGAACAAATGTTTAGTTTAAAAGCCTTGAATAAAAATTTGTACCTAGAATGTAAATGGGATATTAATGTGCCCCAATATATCCAAACTGACGATAAAAAATTGCGCCAAGTTTTAATTAACTTATTGGGAAATGCCATCAAATTTACTAACAAAGGAGGAGTAACATTAAGTATTAGCAAAACACAAGAGAAAAACCATCTACAATTTGAAGTGAGTGATACAGGTTATGGTATTGCTCCAGAAGAAATAGATAAATTATTTCAAGCTTTTGAGCAAACAGAAACAGGTCGTAAATCTAAACAAGGAACTGGATTAGGTTTAACTATTAGTCAGAAATTTGTACAACTGATGGGAGGCAATATTTCTGTTAGTAGTATAGTGGGTTTAGGAACAAAATTTACATTTAATATTGAGATACAGGAAACAGAATTACCTAAAACTGAAACTGCAAATCCTGATAATATTATAGCTTTAGCACCCCATCAACCAGAATATAGGATTTTAATTGTCGAAATACTAGAAATTGACAGTATTTTATTACTTGAAATTTTAAGCATAATAGGTTTTGTTGTGCAGGAAGCTACTGAAATTAATCAAATAACTAATATTTGGGAAAATTGGCAACCCCACTTAATCTTGATAGATTTAGAGATATTAGCTAAATCAGGAAAGGAAGCGATCGAATCCATTAAAAGAGATAGTAATAATCAGCCACCTGTAATTTTTGCCCTAACAACTCAAACTTTTGCAGATGGGGCTAGTAAAATTTTATCTACAGGTTGCGATGAATTGATTATGAAACCATTTTCCCAGATAATTTTGTTGGAAAAAATTGCTGAATATTTAGGGGTAAGTTACATTTATGAAAATGGGAAGCCAGAAAATAATTGGCAAATTGACAAACCACAAAATTCATTACAAAAAAATTATTTAACACCAGAAATGTTGTTAGCAATGCCCATAGAATGGGTGATAAATCTGCATCGATCAGCTCTTGTAGCAGATGCAGATTTAATTCTTAACTTAGCAGCAGAAATTCCTGCATCTAATTCTGATTTATCCGAAACATTAATAGAGTATGTAAATCAACTTAAATTTGAAGAGATTACTGATTTAACAGAAAAAATTATTGACCAAGAAGACAATCAAATTTAATTATAAAGTTTCTCACTCTTTGTGATATACAGTAAAATTATTTTTCTAATTTTTTATCACCTAAAACCTATAGCAGTTTTCATTAACATAGAATACAGAGATTTTGGCTTAAAGGCACTTATGCTGAGAGCAGAAGCGGTGCGACCCCGCGGGGTGCTAAAGACGCAAGGGAATGCTGACCAAGAGAGGGAATGCGCACTCCTGTGAGGCAGAAGCAATGCAAGTCAACATTTTGGAAAACCGCTATAAATATAATTTTGGGTGTTGCTGATTAGGTATAAAACTCCTTAATTAGGGTTTGGTTATGGGAGTCTTTTAGCAAGGAGGAGGACTCAGGAGAACCGAGTCAGGAGAAATGGGAGTTATAGAGTAGTTAGTCAGAAGAATAGTCCCTTAATTTTTCTACCTCGCATTACCCCAAAATGCTCACTTTTTCCGATCGCTTCAACCGAAAAGCTGGTACTTTTTCCAGACCTAAAATTGGTCAAACCTTTAAGGGAAAAAACTCCTTTATATTTCCTGAATCCTGACTTTTAAATACTGTAATATAATAAATTTCTTTAGTAACACCAAATTTTTTACCTTACGAGTATGAGAATTGCTATATGAACAACTCTAACCATAAAATTACTGGAAATATTCTGATTGTTGATGATATTCCAGAAAATATCAAGCTTTTATCCCAGATATTGAAAAATGCAGGACACAGAGTTCGAGCTGTAACTAATGGAAAAATGGCATTAAAAACTATTAATTTTCAAGTTCCAGATTTGATTTTATTGGATATTAATATGCCTGAAATCAATGGCTATGAGGTTTGTGAGCAACTTAAAGCCAACCAAGAAACTCAGAATATACCAGTAATTTTTGTGAGCGCTCTCGATGAAGTTTTCAATAAAGTAAAAGCTTTTTCTGTAGGAGGGCTAGACTATATTATTAAGCCATTTAATCTAGAAGAAGTTTTAATCAGAATACAGAATCAACTTCAGATTAATTATAGTAGAAGGCTAATTATCAAGCAAAATTTGATGCTTGAGGAAAAAAACAAACAGCTCTTAACCTCAGAAACTTTATTGAGCAAAAAATCTGAAAGTCTAGAACAAACTTTACGGGAACTAAAACAAGCTCAAGTGAAAATTATTCAAAGTGCAAAAATGGCTGGTTTGGGACAATTAGCCGCAGGTATTGCCCATGAAGTTAATAATTCTATCAATTTTATTGATAATAATCTTAACTATGCAAATAGTTATTTCCAAGAATTGCTAAATTTAGTTAAACTTTATCAGGGAGAATACCCATCACCCAATCAAAAAATTCAGAACTATGTGGAAGATATCGACCTAGATTTTTTGAGTGATGATTTACCTCAGCTCATATCTTCTATGAAAAAAGGAGCAGAAAGGATTCAGAAAATAGTCGATTCCCTTGGCAATTTTTCTAGAATTAATCAGGCAGAACATAAGTTAGTCGATATTCATCAAGGAATTGAAAGCACCTTAGCTTTGTTAAAGTCTAGACTAGAAGAAACAGATAATTTATTACCAGTTAAAATCATCAAAGAATATGCTGAAATACCGCAAATTCAATGTTATCCTAATCAACTGAATCAAGTTTTTTTAAATTTATTGAATAATGCTATTGATTTTTTAGAAGCAAAGAGACAAAACAAAATTGAACAGCAAATAAATTCCGAACAGCAGTTGCCGAAAATTTGGATTATCACAGAACTAGCAACTAATGAAAAAATATTAATTAAAATTGGTGATAATGGAGTAGGTATAGATGAGTCTATAATAGAACGAATATTCGAGCCATTTTTTACCACAAAAAAAATTGGTAAAGGTACTGGATTAGGATTATCAGTTAGTTATCAAATAATAGTAGAGCAGCACCACGGAAAACTAACTTGTGATTCTAAAATTGATGAAGGTTCAACATTTATGATTGAGATTCCTATCAATTTTTCATCCAAATAATTTTGTAGTAATTTTATTTTATCTCATTAAAATGAACGATCAAAAGTTGTTGTTTGTAATTGAGCTTTAACCCTAATATAAATATTTGAAGGGCTAAAGCCCAACTACGAGCTTTAATTCCCACTAAACTTGAACACCTGTTTCTATTTCTACTTCCGAAAAAAACACAACTTCTACATCTGATTCTTTATTTTGTGTCGCAGTAGTATGAGGACTTTAAAGACTGTGATAAGCCTCTCGATATTGAAAAGCAGCCATAGTTTTAACCTGTTCATCCAAATAATTTTGTAGTAATTTTATTTTATCTCATTAAAATGAACGATCAAAACTTGTTGTTTGTAATTGAGCTTTAACCCTAATATAAATATTTGAAGGGCTAAAGCCCAACTACGAGCTTTAATTCCCACTAAACTTGAACACCTGTTTCTATTTCTACTTCCGAAAAAAACACAACTTCTACATCTGATTCTTTATTTTGTGTCGCAGTAGTATGAGGACTTTAAAGACTGTGATAAGCCTCTCGATATTGAAAAGCAGCCATAGTTTTAACCTGTTCAT
>NZ_JAAHGT010000079.1:5765-9315 GCF_010672385.1 Okeania sp. SIO2F4 | reverse complement strand
TCTACTTCCGAAAAAAACACAACTTCTACATCTGATTCTTTATTTTGTGTCGCAGTAGTATGAGGACTTTAAAGACTGTGATAAGCCTCTCGATATTGAAAAGCAGCCATAGTTTTAACCTGTTCATTATTAAACAGAGAAATTCTATATCTTTAATTACTATTTATTTTTCAACGCTTGATATTCATCCCAAATTTTATCTGGAGAATAATAATCTTTTAGTAACTCATAATCTCTGGTATAAAAATCAATTAATTTTTTCATAGACTTCTCTGACAACTCTGCCAATGAGATTTTTCTGCCTCCTGTATTCAGTCTGGGTAAGTTAATTTCCATGCCAGTTATTTCTGATAATTTTTCCCCTAATTCTCCTAAACGCTCTACTTGAAATACGCGATCGAATCCCTTTATTTGATTGCCCATGAAGATATGCTGCGCTTTTATATGATGTTTAAAAAATTGTGACATTTCTAAATACGATTCTAAATTTTCAATTAACCAATTGATTTCAGGATTAACTCCCAACTTAGCAATGGATAAATATTTATAGCTAGTTAATTTCTGACTTTCAAACGAATTTATTGAAAAGAAAACCTGATTAGAAACAGCAGATAAAAACCACTTAATTGGTTCTCTTACTACTACAAATTTAAAATAATTAACTGCCAGATTTTCTATTTTAACCCACCAGTACATTTTATGAGATTGACGTTTAGGCATACTAATTATTTTAGAACGATCATCCTGTCCATTTTCTAACCATCCCATAGTAGTTTTGACTGTAGAACAAGCACATTTAAGAATAAAATTATAGGCAATTTTAAATCTATCGCACAGTATTGCTCGTAGCATAGTTTGATTTCCAAACTTTTCCAGAAAGTTACAACTTCTCAAAACACCCATATTTTTATCAGCAGATTTAGGATTTTCTTTCAATACTTACTCATGATATTCTAACGCCTGTTGTTTATTTCCTTGTGCAACTAAAATAGATATCAAAACTTTTCGACTGTGGTATCCATCACCAAATATAGTTTTAACTTGACCAGCAACTTCCAAAGCTTCCTTTGACAAACCTTGTTTAACCAATAAACTTGAAAATTGTTGATAGACTCCCAATTTTTTACAGCTATTATTTATTAATAGCTGATATTTAGATGTTGCCCACTCTATTAAAATTGCACTTAAAAAAGCAAAAGCTAAATTTAATTTAACCTAATTTAACCGCCTGTTTGTAGTTAGCAAATTCCGACTCTTGTTTTCCTCGCTTTAGTAAAGCATAACCCAATTTAATATAAGCATCCTGACTATAAACTGAGATTTCTACCCAACTGAGAATAAATGCCATTGCCACCAAAATATTCATTAAATAAATCTATTTCTAGCGCTTCCTTTGCTAATTCCAAACTTCCATCTTTTTATGGTAAAGCTGCTCTTACATTATGCTCTATTTTTTGATAAAAAAGTCCATCAATATGTTCTGCATAACCAGGAATAAATTTTTCTACAATCTCCTCCCCTAGATTAAGATAAATATCTAGAGCAGCGCCAAAATTTGCTTCAGTACATAATATTTTTGCCTGCTGTAATTCTAAATTTTCATTCCCTAACTTTTGAGCGATTAACTTTTTAAAAGTACAAACTAATATTTCTCCAGGCGATACCTCTAGAAAGTAATCATCTAATAATCTTTTAACAGCTATACCAATACTACCTAGAAAAATAAAATGACTACTATAATTAGTCAAGGTTCTACAAAAACTATAAACCCCTTCTCAAAGTATTTGACGATCGGGATGAATAGTAGAAGAAACCTCTGCCCTCGATAGTACAGACTTAAAAAAACCTTCTACCTTTTTCAAAGCAGTGATACTTTTTTGATGCTGATAGCGGAGCAGTACAATATTTTTCCAGAGACTATATCCTTACTGATAATGATTGGGATACTGACGAAATATTCTATCTGCTAAATATTGAGCTGAATCAAACTTATGTAACTCCATATAACCACTAGCTTTACCAACTAAAAACGCAAGATTATTGGGAAATTTATCTATAGCAGTTTGCCAACGAGTTAAAGCTAATTCCCATTTTTGCGCGTGCATTGATACTCTAGGTAAACCATCATAACCATGATGTTGATGAGGATATTTTGAGATAAGTTCGTCAAACAAAATTTATACTTCTCTATATCTAAACAAAGTAATTAAAACATTCCCTTCCTGTACATATAAATTGAAATAGTGAGGCAACTTATTAATAGCATTTTCCCAACGCTCTTTTGCCAACTCCCAATTCCCTAAACTATGAACAATTCTGGCATAACCCTCATAACTTTCTGCTAATTCTGGATAAATTTCTTTTAGTTGTTTAAATATCCTTTCCGCTTCCTCAAATTTACTTAAAGTAATTAAATTATTCCCACAAGTACGATAAATAGGCATCGGTTGTTGAGGGTTGAGAGTTAATGCTTGTTTGTAATATTCAAAAGCCTCCTCGAGCTTTCCTTCCTTACTTAACTTATCCCCACTCTCGACACAATTTCTGACAACATCTATTTCTAACCAATTAATTTTTTTAACTGCCACTAGATGGCTAGGATTAATTGTAATAATTTTTTGCCAAATCTTAAATGCTGCTGCCAAATCTGACTTAGCTTCATAAACTTCAGCTAGAGTTTGCTGATAAATAGTTACCTCAGCTTGTAGAGAAATAGCCTTTTATAAATACTTAATCGCCTTATCTAATTCCACTTGCTCTATTAAAACTTTAGCCAAACCATAGCAAAAAGTTGCAGATTTAGGATTGATATTAACTGCCTCTTGATATTGAGTAACTGGCTCTTGCCATTTATTTTGTGCAGCCAATATTTCTCCCAGATAATAATAACTCCAAGCAAAATTTGGATTTAATTCTATTAACTGTTTATATTTTTTAAAAGCATCGCCTAATTTACCCGATCGCCACAGTATTTTAGCCTGTCTAAAAGACGTAGTAGTTACCATAATTATTTAACTTACTAATATTTCCCAGTTGAATTTTCAAATTCTACCGTAATATTTTGACATCACGAATAAGAAATTTGCCAACTTACAATGAATAAACAACTATTTCTGCATAGGCAATAGTCAGCAAAAATCTCCAGCCTCTTCGGGCACTTGATAAAATTAGGGAACTATTTGCCGATACGCAATAGTTAGTAAAATCTCCAAACATCTGCTTGGGTGCTTCAGAAAATGAAAAAATCGACTATTGCTCCATACGCAATAGTTAGCAAAATCTCCAAACATCTGTTCTGGTGCTTCAGAAAATGAAAAAACCGACTATTGCTCCATACGCAATAGTTAGCAAAATCTCCAAACATCTGTTCTGGTGCTTCAGAAAATGAAAAAACCGACTATTGCTCCATACGCAATAGTTAGTAAAATCTCCAAACATCTGTTCTGGTGCTTCAGAAAATGAAAAAATCGACTATTGCTCCATACGCAATAGTTAGCAAAATCTCCAAACATCTGTTCTGGTGCTTCAGAAAATGAAAAAATCGACTATT
>NZ_JAAHGT010000079.1:0-5755 GCF_010672385.1 Okeania sp. SIO2F4 | reverse complement strand
AAAATCTCCAAACATCTGTTCTGGTGCTTCAGAAAATGAAAAAATCGACTATTGCTCCATACGCAATAGTTAGCAAAATCTCCAAACATCTGTTCTGGTGCTTCAGAAAATGAAAAAATCGACTATTGCTCCATACGCAATAGTTAGTAAAATCTCCAAACATCTGTTCTGGTGCTTCAGAAAATGAAAAGCCCGACTATTACTCCATACGCAATAGTCGGGAAAATTCGAGATACTCAACCGAAACCGAAACCGAACAGAAAAATAGAGTAGCAAAACTTCTTCCCGCCCCATAATTTAAGGATTCAAAAAATCTAAATGATTCCCATGTTTTGCCCGTAAAGATTCGACAGAACCTTCCAATTCTAACTGACCACGATTTAATAAAACAATCCAATCAGCTCTACTAATCACCCTTGGTCTGTGACTAATAAAAATAGTAGTTTTACCACGACGATGAGACAATAAACTCTCCAAAACTTCAGACTCAGCCATCGGATCTAAACCAGAAGTTGACTCATCCAAAATTAATACAGACGGGTCATTAACAATACCTCTAGCTATTGCCAAACGCTGCCTTTGACCCCCAGAAATATTAGCTCCAAATTCTCCTAAAACCGTTTGATACTTATCAGGCAAACGACTAATAAATTCATCCGCCCCAGAAATCTGACAAGCTTTAACAATTTGTTCAAAAGTTACCCCAGGTGCAGCCAAATGAAAATTTTCAATAATGGAACGACTCCAAAAATGAGCATCTTGAGGCACCAATACAACCTGTTTTCTCAAAGAATTTATATCTAAATCTTGCAAATTATAAATACCAACTTGAACATTACCAGACTGTACAGGATATAAACCAGCAATTAATTTAGCGATCGTACTTTTTCCACAACCAGACTCACCAATTAAAGCAATAGACTTACCACCAGGAAACCTCACAGAAAAATTTTCTAATAAATCAATTCTCCCGGCGTAGTGAAAACTAATATTAGAGCAAATAATATCAGCATTATCCTTAATTTTAGCCTCCGGTTTTTGATGCTTTTCATCAGTTTCTGGAGGATAATCAATTACTTCTGAAAGTCGTTGAGTAGCAGTCTGAACTTTTGCCAATTCATCCATCAATCCCACCAACGTGCTAACCAAAGTTGACACATATTGATTCATAGCAATAAAAGCCAATAACTGACCAATACTTAATTGTTCAGCGATAACTAAATTACTGCCAAACCACAACAGAAAAATATTAGCAATATTACTAACTAAACCCGAAAAAACATCATTGACAATTCCAATCTGAGTAGTTCTAAAATTCAAATTAGCCAACTTGCCAAACCGACCTTGATATTCTTCCCAAAACTGAGCAGCACTAGAAGTAGTCTTGAGAGTCATTGCCCCCTTAAAAGTTTCCACTAAAACACCCTGAGTTTCTGCTTCTAAAGCAAATAAACTTCTAGTTTTTTGCTGTAAAATCGGCAACAACGCAATAGTTGATAAAGTCATAACCACCGCCATAAAAACAGCAACTATAGTCAGAGAAAAACTATAAAGGCACATCACAATCAAAGAAACCAAAGCAATAAAAAATTGACTAGGCAAACTCACAATAACTTGAGAAACCAACTGATTAATCTCTTTAATATCCGTCAGCCTACTAACAATTTCACCACTACGTCGCGTCTCATAATAATTCAATGGCAAACGTAAAATTTGTCTGCCAAACTCCATCACTAATCCTAACTCCAAACGTTGAGCAAAATGAGCAATCATATTAGATTGAACCAACTCCAGACAACTGCTAAAAATATTCATCACAATCACAGCAATTACCACACTGGTAAGTAACTGAAAATCGCCCCGAACAAGCACATCATCAGTCAGAATTTGCACCAAAAAAGGAGAAGCAATAGAAAGTAAACCCAAGACAATATTTAGCAAAAATACCTGAAAAATAATTTGACGATAATACCAAACTCGTCTCACCAATCTACTAATACTACTTACCTTTTCATCAGCCTCAGAAAAAAAGCGTTTTGGGTCAGGCTCGACTAATAAACAAACCCAATCTTCCCAACCTTCAGCTAATTCTTTTTCAGACAAAAAACGAATCCCAATAGCAGGGTCAGCAATTACATATTTATCCCCTTGTTTACCATACAAAACTACCCAATGATAGCCTTGCCAATGAATAATTGCTGGTAAAGGAGCCTGTTCAATTTTACTTAAAATTCCTGGATTAGCTTTCACAGATCTAGCATTAAAACCAATAGTATCTGCACCCTGTTTTAAACCTAATAATGTAGTTCCCTGTTGATTAGTACCTATAGTTTCTCTAATCCGATTAATTGTTAAAGTACGACCATGATATTTGGCAATAGAAGCTAAACAAGCAGCTCCACAATCTTCCTCACTTTGCTGGAGAATTATTGGATATTTATTAAAGTTATTTATTTCACGCTCAGTAGATGCTTTGGGTAATATTGGTACTGGTACAATATCTAACATAATGATTGAATTCTTAATTTAAAAATAACTAGATTGATGATAAGTATTCAGCGGTCAGCTATCAGCTATCAGCTATCAGCTATCAGCTTTATTACCTTTAAAGAAGGATGTATTCAACAATTAATAATTAATAATTAATAATTAATAATTACCTCTCCTTGAAAACGGATAGGATTGACTAATCATGAAAAATTTTTTCTTCTCTCTTGGGAGATTGGAGGCCAGCGAGGAGACCTCGCCATCCCATCCTACGGAATGCTCCGCTTTCCGACTGCTTTTTTCCCCTTAAAAGGGGAGGCGCATACCCACAATTTCTCGGTAAAAATGGAGATGTAGAAGTATGTCCTTTGCTTGCTTCATTTATTAAAAAGCTAAGAGCTGGCTGCTAATAGTTGATGAATTATGCTATGCCAAATAACTCTTTCTCTTAATAAACAATCAAATCAGAAAAAAACACCCATAAAACTACAGGTGCTTAATTCAATGCTTTCGTGATATGTAAATTATTGTTGATTGACATTCCCATAGGATGCTCCCTTTCAGGTATAGTGTAGTGTGGTTATAAAAGCCAAACTTTTGCTCAACTCATAGAGGGTATCTATAAAATAAAATATCAAGCCTTATAGAGTGGGTTTTGCTGGTGCAATATGAAAAGACAGGAATAACTCCACAATAATAATATAAAATCCGGTTATAAAGTAATCGCAAAATTACTTATTCTTAATAAAAATATTCTATTATGTAACTCTATAAGTACAACTCTATAAATCATCTCTATATTTGTAAAAATACTTTTTTTCTATTCCCTGTTCCCTATTGCTTGTTCCTTAAAAGCGATAAATTTTCGACTTTGTTCAAAATTGAGATGCACCTCAACTCTATTCAGAAACAAATTTTTGAATTTGATTATTTATTCTTTTCAACTTTAAGCTCAAGTAACGCTGTAGATAATTTGCTCGTTTGTAAATTGGTGAAAATGATTGCCACTGATCATAGGCAGGAAAAGCAACATTATCAAAAAAATTTACCCACTGTTCTTTAACTATTTCTGGGGTAAATTCTTTAGCCCGTTCAAGTCCATTTGTAATCATTTTTAAATAGAGTTCAGGATTACTTTTCAGTGTTTTTACTGCATTAATAGTATCCTCAAAAGATTTAATAATCATAAAATCTAATTCAGATTTTCTACAAGCAATAAAAGATGATTCTGGTGCAAGAATTGCAGGAACACCTGCTCTCCAACAGTTAACTAATTTACTCGCTGGTTTATTAATATAAGGATCTTTATTCTCAAAACTACGAACTGCGATTATAAGGTCTATGTTAGTATAATCATTCCATTGGTCCATACTAAAAAGAGGCAGCCATTTACAATCTAAATTATCTAAAGCTTGAATCCATTCATTAGATTTTAATTTTTCATCTAACTGACTTCTTGTACCAATAAAAGCTACATTTTAAATCAGAGAACCACGATTTATATCTCTTGATATTAATCCAGGTTGAGGCCAATGTGCTATATAATTAGCATTCCAAATAGAATTTTTATTCTCCTCAAAATCACGAGGATTATGCACAATATGTAAATGACTACTTGGATGAAATTCTCTATCTCCTTTAGCACAAATCAACATAACTCGATCAAAATATGGATAACTATTCCCTAAAGAATCTCTATCAGCCAATAAAATTCCCTTTTCAGGAATATTATTAACGAATTTACAATCATATACTTCCTCTAATTTTAAATATGTTCTGAGAATCCAAGAAGTAAAATTTACTGAAGCAAAACTTAAATTGATTTTAGAAGTTGACCATTGATTGGGATCTATCTGGAGAAGTTCTTGAGAAATTGGCAAGAGTGAGTAAAAGTAAATGGTTTTCATACAGAGAAAAAAACTAGCTAGAGTCGATATATAATAATTATACTACAAAATATACAGTTATAACCCTTGTCTGTTATGAATTTATATTTTTAAATACTTCTCTCTATATAAATCCAAAGCTATTTTCTGTTAAGCATTCAGCTATTAGCGGTCAACTATCAGCTTTTTAACGAAGGATGTAGCTCAATAGACTATTAAGGTTAACTGGTAGACTTTTACCAAAAAATCAGGTCTAAAACTTCCCCTTGGATAGGGAAAGAATGCTACAGAAAAGGTGCATCTTGATCGCATACGTTTAAAAAGAGCTTATCCAATTAATTTTATTATGAAAAAAATCATAAAAAAACACCCATAAAACTATAGGTGCTTAATTTAATCAAATGTCAATCAAAGTTACAATACCGCCATAACTATGATATAGCAGTCGAAGCAAAGGTTAGGAGGCATAAAAAGCCTAAAACCCAGAAAAAGCCAGATTTTTCCTTCTACCTTTTGCTATATAGCTTTTAGTAGCAGCCACCATAACCGTAGCCATAGCCACCACGACGGTAGCTATAACTTACAGAGCGACTGTATCCATAACCACCACGGTAGCCACCATAACCATAACCATAGCCACCACGACGGTAGCCATAACGTACAGGGCGACCGTAACCGTAACCATCACAACCACAACCATGACCACCATTAATAGTAGCAGAATCTTCAGTAGAAATATCAGAAAATAGTTCGTTATTTTGAGTTTCTTGCATCATTTTTTCCTTAGAATTAATTCAATCAACAAGCTAGTATAAATTTGTTTCTATTTATTTAGCTATCTCGTGATTTGTAATAGACTATTCTTTTGCTCAGTTGCAGCTTCCGGAGATTTTTTCATTTAGATTCAACTACAATTTTTAATTTAAAAATAAGTCAGCATTTCCTGTGAAATGCTGACAAAATAACTAGACTTTCTTGTATAGCCGTTTTCACAAAGGTAGACTACAAAAGTTCTATTTATGAATGTAGAATTCAGAATTATTAAATTAAGGAATTATAGTGGTTTTCACAAAAGTAGACGACAAAAATTCTGCCCTCAACATAAGTGCATTCAAGCCAAAATCTCTATACTCTATATTAATCAAAACTCCTATAAATAGTATTTTTTACCCTTATTTGGGGGAAACTTTTTTTATTAATATAATTCTCATGTTACCTTGTACAGAATAAACTTAGGCAAGGCAATATTTTGAGAATCTCTAGTTATATACAAGTTCATAAAGATTTGGTATAAGTTTCTATATCCATTGCTTATCCCCTAAAACTTTGTACCTCACCAATATGAGAATTACTATATGACAAATAGCTTTTACTCTTTACTA
>NZ_JAAHGT010000789.1 GCF_010672385.1 Okeania sp. SIO2F4 | reverse complement strand
TAAATCATCAATTCTTTCTTCTTGCTCCCTGCTCCCTGCTCCCTACTCCCTCTTTTCTGGAGATGTCTAATTAATGAAGCAAAGACAATATATGTAGCAGGGAGCTAGAGAACAGTAGGAAAACATTTCCCTGTCTTAGAATTCATCATTAGTCCTATATCCTATAGGACTTACCCAAAGACCATGTATATAGCGTTCAAAACTATAGCGTTACAGTTTTTTAACTCTATATATAGTACCTCTGCGTAAGTCCCATCCTAATAAACTTGTTTCTTGCTATCTATATTATTAATTATATGGCGAACAAGAACTATACAGTTTGTTTGAAATATTTAGTGTTTATAACTCATTTCTCTAATACCAAATTGATAAATATTTGCTACATTTCCTTGATAGAAAAGGGTAGAGAGTAGGGTTCCTAAGTATGATATATCTTCACTTTCTTGAAACGAATCGTTAAAAACATTGCTTTTACTCATTTATTACTTAATAACTGAAGTCTTGAGTAAGCATAGCATTCTTTTTTCATGGATGGTATAAGTCCTGTCCTAACAATTATCTCGGTGAGTTTTTGCTATAGCCTCATGGGGAAAGTGTACCCGATCGAGGTCTATACACACAGAAGTGGTCAATTTTAATCTGGATTAGGATTGTTAATAGGAGAAACCAATGACAGATTATGCTTATCCTGAAGTTCTAATTGACACACAATGGCTGGCCGAACATCTTAATGATTCTAAAGTTCGTATAGTAGAGGTTGAGAGGAGTCCACAGTCAGACAAGAATATTCATGCTCATATTCCAGGTGCAGTTTTCTGGAGTATTACTGACCTGCTGCTGCCGGATCTTCAGATAAATCTTGAGGTAAATGCTATAGAGAAGCTACTTTCACAATCTGGTATTACCAATGAGACAACTATTGTTCCCTATAGCAGCGAACCTGGAATTGGAGGTTTTATCTTTTGGCTATTAAAATTATTTGGACATCAAGATATACGAGTTTTGAACGGCGGACATCAAAAGTGGATGTCAGAAGGTTGTCCAGTAGCAACAGAATTATCAAGTTTTGCACCGACTGAGTATAAGGCAAAACCAATTGATAAAAGTCTACGAGTATTGCATGAGGAAGTTCAATTATCAATCGGTCGTCCCGATACAGTTATATTAGATGTTCGTACTATTCAAGAATATCAAGGCCAACATTTTTTCATAAAGCCACCAGAAGGTTCGGAACGTGCAGGACATATTCCCAGTTCTATTCATATCGAACATATACTCACGCTTAATGAAGATGGAACTTTTAAATCATTTGATGACTTACAGATGCTCTACAGTAGTCATGGTATTACCTCAGATCGGGAAGTATTTCCTTACTGTGCAGTGGGTGGGCGATCGGGGTACATCTGGTTTGTTTTGAAATATTTACTTGGCTATCCCAAGGTTCGGAACTATGATGGTTCGTGGAATGAGTGGAGTCGCTTGTCTAATGTTCCGATTGAGAAATAGAAAAAGCAGAATACAAAATATTGATGATTGATATTCCATCGTTTTTCCTGGGTTGTGCTAGGCAAACAGCTATTCTATAAGTCCTAACCCTTGTTTGCCAAAATGTTTGATGGCTACTCTACTGGCCATCAGATTTTCAATATACTAGAAAGATCGTCTAAAAGCTTTGTTGAAATTGTTTTTGAGCCAAATATTATAGACTCATACTTTAGAACTGAGATGTTATGATTTCTCTGAATAATGTGAGATTAATCAGAGAAGATATGGAAAAGTCAGCAGTTAAGCCAGAGTTTCCACTTGTAACAGTTGGTGCTTTAGTTAAGGGGCCTTCTGATCGGATATTAATTGTTGAGACGACAAAATGGAAGGGTACATGGGGAGTACCTGGGGGAAAGGTTGACTGGGGAGAAAGTTTAGAGACTGCTGTAGCGCGGGAGTTTATGGAGGAGGTGGGGTTGAAATTAAATGATATTCGCTTTGCTATGTTCCATGAGGCGATACTCGATCCACAATTTTATAAAGAAGCTCATTTTATTATGGTTAATTATTGGGCAATATCCGATGGAGAAGATGTTGTGCCTAATGAAGAAATTGTGCGATGGGAGTGGGTTACTCCTGAAGGTGCTTTTGATTATCCTTTGAATAGTTATACTCGGATACTTGTTGAAAAGTATCTGGAGAATTTCAAAGTTAATGTTTAGCTGAAGACGAAATAAAAAAGACAAAAAAGATATTTTCTATAGAGAAGGATGATGAAATTGAAGTAGGGAAAGCCTTATAGATAAACTTCGTAAAATTACAAGCATAATATTACTTTCCCAAAATTTTTGACTGGATGGTTTAATAACCTTGAGGAAATTTGGCTATTAGATCGCATATTTTTTCGTATTTCTCTTCGCTAGAACAATATTTTTTAGGAATTATTATAAAACCTTTCATAAAACACATATGTTAGAAAAAAAATCAAAAGCAAGATTCCCAAAAAATTAGGATTAGGACTAACTGCAATGAATAAAGTTAAAAATAATACATAACATATAACAAAAAATCGTAAAATTTGTGAACTCAATTGACGGCGAAAATGAATGCGATTCGCATCTATATAATCTTGTACGCGATAATTGATAGTTAGTTGTATTTCTTCTTCAAACATTTTTTATCGGTATTCAAATCTAGACTGTTTAATATCTAATTAAAATTGTTCCTGTTACGTTACACCAGTTTATTTACAAGTTAATTATAAATTAAAAAGGCGAAAAAGAAGATGGAATAAAAAAAACAGAAAAGCTAATAGAAGGGTTGCAAAATGCTAGTTGCTCTAATAACCCAATACCGCTGTCTCTAAATAATTAGAAATTTCTCGACAATAATCATTACATAAATTGTGACATTCGCAAATCTTCAGGCTGTGTTAACACCGCTAGATATATGTGTTGCGGTCAAGCGCAAAAATGATCCTAATTAAAAGTATTGTACTTAATATGATAGTAATTGAAAAAAATGACTACCCAACTCCCCAAAACTGACTCTCCAAAGCGCCGTATATTTTCTCAAGAGTCATGGGAACAAATATCTTCCCCAGAAGAATTTGACCAATTAATACAAGTAGTTACTGTTAAAGACTGGCTATCTTTTGCCATATTGGGTGGTCTAGTATTAGTAGGTATTTTATGGAGTATTTTTGGCAAAATACCTATTACTGTAACTGGAAAAGGAGTATTAATTCGCCCCCGACAAGTAGTAGAATTTCAATCAGCAATTCAAGGTAATTTAGAATCTCTGAAAATTAGAGATGGAGAGTGTGTCAAAAAAGATGATGTACTGGCAACTATCGATCCATCTAAGCTCAAAAAACAGTTAGAGTTACAACAGCAAAAGCTAATTCTTCTGCAAACTCAAGCAGTAGATACTCAAAAGTTAGAAAGTCAACGCACTCAATTAGAAATAGATGGTTTGACAAGTAAAGCTGAAAGTTTAAGACAACGGTTACAAGACACTCAAAATCTGACACCTACTCTACAAAATAATACTTTAACAGCACTCCGGGAACAACGTCAGACTTTGGAGCAACGTTTACAGGATATGCAAGCTGTTACTCCGACATTAAAAGAGGAAAAATTACAGGAAATTAGCAAACAACGAACAAGTTTAGAAAAGCGTTTACGAGAGGCTAAAAAATTAACTCCTGAATTGAGAGATAAAAAATTACAGGCGATCGCCGAACAAAAAATTACTCTTCAGCAACGGTTAGAAAATGCCAAAAATTTAACTCCTCTTTTGCGAGATAAAAATGAGTTGGCATTGCAACAACAACGAGAAAGTTTACAGCAACGTTTGAAAGATGCCAAAGAGTTAGTTCCTGTTTTTCAACAGAGACTAACACAACGCCAGGAATTATTTGCCGAGGGTGCTATTTCTCAAGATAATTTATTACAAACAGAACAAGAATTTCGGCAAAATTTACAGTCTATTGGTCAAATTAATGCTGAATTAAAACAGGTAGAAGTACAGGAAACAGAGACTACAGAAAAATATTTAGAAAATTTCAGTAATATTAGCGAAATTGAGGATCGAATCAAAGATTTAGAAGTAGAGGAAGTAGAAACTAACCAGAGATATTTAGATAATATCAATACTATTAGAGAAATTGAAACTGAACTACAGGCATTAGATTCACAAACTACTGAAACTTCTAAACAATTTCTGGATAATCTCAATCAAATTAATGAGATAAAAGTGAAGTTACAGGAAGTTAAATTGCAAGAAACGGAAGCTATGGAAAAATATCTGGAAAACCAGAATACAATTGCACAGTTAAAAGTAGATTTACAGGATTTAGATACCCAGAGAAAACGTTTGGAACAAGAAAATTTAGAAGCAGCTAATAGTCGCAAAAATCTAATAGAAGAAGTTAACCGAGAAATTGCTAAGTTAGAAAAAGAGGTAGCTGATAATAGTAAAATTATTAGTCCAGTAGATGGATGTATTTTGGAAATTAAAAGCACTGTCGGACAATATGTAAATCCTGGTACTTCTCTGGGTAAAATTAATGTTCAAGGAAAGTCATCAGAATTAGTATCAGGAGTAATATTAATTTCCAGATCGGGTTTAATCCGCTTGCCATCTTGAACAGGGAAATAACTAACTGCTACTAATTCTGATGACTTT
>NZ_JAAHGT010000788.1 GCF_010672385.1 Okeania sp. SIO2F4 | reverse complement strand
CAATAGTAGACGTTAACGACTTAAAAGCAGTTAAAATATTAGCAGCAACCTCTAATGTATCTTACCCCCTACTAGAGGAAGCTTTGAGAAGTAATCCCGCAGGAAATGCTGATGAGCAAACCCCTCTAGTTCTGATTAGGCCATTCTCATCATAAGACAGAAAGTTGATGACAATTTGAGACTCCATTAAAAACAATAGTTGTTTTTCTCTCCCGTTGTAATCTTTGATTTAATGGGATAGGAAAACAGCGAACAAAAAACTCCTTTCTTCTGATTGTAACTTTAAGTTTAATTTAATCGGTTTGAGTTTAGAGGATAAGTTTAGTTATTAGTCTAATGCCTATAGAAAATATTAAAAACACGGTTAATATTAATGCAGATATCAAAGAGTTCTTAACTACTGAGACTAATGAAACTTTTCCTGTTTCACAATTTTATTGTACAGCTAGATTCTTATTAGCTAGAAAACTAAAGGAAAGTATCTAGAAAAAAAATTGCTCTCAGAACTGGCATAAGTAATATTCAGAGAATAGCTATTAAATCAAAATCATCCCAGACAAAGGGAAAAAAATAACTTGTATTACTACTCATACATTAGTCAGTAAATTTGATTTGATTGTAGTTCAGGAATTAAATATTATAGGTAAGCCAATAAATACTAAACTATCAAAATAAATTTATGATGTGGGTTGAGACGCATTTATAAAAAAACTTGAAATAGTATGAGTAAAACCCAGTTATCATCTGGTAAAAGAGAGCCTTGATAATAGATGTTATAATTGTAGTAACTTTGGTCATAAAGTACCTAAAACTCTGTCAGTTAGAACTAATTTTTCTCTTAAATTAATGTAGTTTGGTAATAGACAGAGATGAAAATGCAGCAATAAATATTGCCTCTCCTAGACTGGTTATAGCTTCTTAGTAGTTTAAAAGACCTTAAACCCTTAAAGAGCAGAGAATCTAACCAAATAAAAAGGAATTTTTTTTCTAATTGCTTTTTTGTATAACGATAATCCTTACATAGCAAGGTTTATGGAGTTCCTAAGTGTAGTCATTTATCATAGCTACCCTAGAAGAGCCTAAATATTTTAAATAAAACATTAAACAAGGTAGGTCTGATCCTGTCTACCTGGGTCGGGTTCGACATTAAGATAAGAACCAGGAAACTCAAACTGTGAACTTGACAGAGCTAAGGTTATACCCCTTGCAGTTAACCATCAGAGAACTTCACCCTGGTTATTCCGAATAATTTGGATGACCAATAAATTTATCTAGCCAAATTTCCAGGCCCACAAAATTCAAAACTTACTTTGACCCAAGCATCCCAAAACCAATAACACAAAATCATGAAACCTTTCATCCACCAAAAGCAAAACCAGGTGGTCATCCGTCCTCTAGAGTACCGCGACCTAGAAGCTATCAAAAAGCTATGCTGGGAAACTCCAGAGGCTCAACACAACCACCGAGATGTTACTTTTAATCTTTCTCCCATTCACCTTAGCGAGAAATTGGCAGAAATTAATCGTTGGTACTGGCCCATCAAGTTGTTGAGCCTTTTCCCTAATCCCTGCAAATATTTGTTAACTTCCTATGTTGCAGAAGTAGATGGACAACTCAAAGGGGCAATCCAAGTTTCTCCAACCAATCGCACTCGCAGCAGTTGGCGGGTAGAAAGAATATTTATCGAAGAAGCAGGAAATACTAGAGGAATAGGTTCTCAACTACTTCGACACTGCTTTGAAAAAATTTGGGAAGCACGGACATGGTTGTTGCAAGTTAATGTGAATGATAAAGATACAATGGCACTGTATCGCCAAAATGGTTTTCAGCCATTGGCTCACATCACTTACTGGACAATTACTCCCGAACAATTAGAAGAGTTAGCCCAAAATCAGCCAAATTTACCAAACTTACTACCTGTTAGTAATGCTGATGCTCAGTTGCTCTATCAATTAGATACAGCATCGATGCCACCTCTGGTACGCCAAGTATTTGACCGCCATGTCCAGGATTTCCAAACTAGCTTTTTTAGTGGTTTGATTGAAGGAGTTAGGCAATGGTTTAATCATACTGAGCTGGTTAGTGGGTATGTGTTTGAATCTCAACGCAAAGCAGCAATAGGTTACTTCCAAGTACAATTATGCCGTGATGGTACACAACCACACATAGCTGAGTTAACTGTACATCCAGCTTATACTTGGTTATACCCAGAATTATTATCACAAATGGCAATGTTGGCTCAAGATTTTCCTAATCAATCTTTGCAACTTGCTTCTGCTGATTATCAACCTGAACGTGAAGCATATTTGGAACAGATAAAAGCTAAACAAATTGAACATACTTTGTTGATGTCTCGTTCTGTTTGGCATAAAGTTCGAGAGTCTAGATCAGTCATTTCTGAACTCCAACTTTCAGAAGTTCTGCAAAGTCTACAACCAGCTAGAAAGCCTGTTCCAAGCCGTAGTTCTTGGTTAAAAATGATGGAAAAGAAACATGAAATTAATCTTAATTCCCAACAAAATACTAATGATAAGCATTATGGAGAAGGACAAAATGAACAAGTAAATTCTGTGTCGAAATTTATACCTCCTAATTCAAAAAATGGAGATGATGATGATGGAAAAATCTCAAAGTGAGGAATTTTTATTCTGTAATTAAATTGAATTATTAATAGATAAATTAGCTCTAATTGCCAATGGCTCAATCTCGAATTTCAGCACTAGGTTTGGATGTAGGTAGAAAACGTATGGGGGTCGCAGGATGTGATGGTACGGGTTTAATTGCTACTGGTATTACTACTATCAAGCGCACCTCCTTTCAGCAAGATATAGCTCAATTGCAAACTATTGTTGAGGACCGTCAAGTACAAGTTCTTGTGGTTGGTTTGCCCTATTCGATGAATGGTTCTATAGGTTTCCAAGCTAAGGAAGTACAAAAATATGCTCAAAGGTTGTCACAAGCTCTGGAATTACCAATAGAATATGTTGATGAACGTTTGACTTCAATTCAAGCTGAGGAAATGCTTAAGGCTGCTAATATTTCTCCTTCTCAAAATAAGGGTTTAATTGATAGAAAGGCTGCTGCTTTAATTTTGCAGCAATGGCTGGACGAACGTAGAGAAAAGATAGTTAATTTACCCGTTAATAACTCAATATAGTTAGACTTAGTAAATACTCATTTTATCAAGATAAAATACCAAATATCAAAGGTTTTGCTACATATCTTTGGAGTCATTAGTCAGTATAAAAGACACTAAGAGGTTGGAAATGGAAAGTATGTTGAGATGAAAATTTGGTATTAGGATAGACCCTTATAGCTTATTCAACCATATCATTACTTTTTGATAATTTGTATAATGTAGATCGGGGTTCAAATTTATCTTGATGAAAAGCCTGGAGCCAACTATACTGAAAGTAGAATTAGGAGGTTTTTGAAAAATTTTACTTCTAGTTAAATACTTGTTTTTTTAAACTTGATTAGTTAGCTATTTTGATGTTTATCCATTACAGTCAACAACCCCTAATATCATTTATCAAAAATTTTTCTACCCGTATCTAGAGTAGAGTAATTGGTAGGGACGTTTCATACAACCTCCGTCCAGAGAAGTAAACATAAGAATAATTAATACGCTCCTGGCTAACAATTATCAAAAAGGTTCCATGCGCCTGTGTTAATTATTTAATAATTGAAGTATCTTCATTAATGGATAATGGATAATTTATAATTGATAATTACAAGAAGGTTAAAACCACTCGGGAATTGAGTATAAGGAAACATTATTTCTTCTCTCTTGGTCGATTGGAGGCAAGCGTTCGCGAAGCGTCCCGGAGGGAACGGAAACCTCGCCATCCCATCCTAACGGACTGCTCCGCAAACGACCGCTTTTCCCCTTGAAAGGGGAGGCAGAGTAAGCTGAATTATTTAATTAATAATTAATAATTGTTAATTATTCGGTAAAGTCTAGCATTAATGCATGGTAGTTGGTATAAAAACTAGACAAGACAGAGAAAAAGGAAAAAACTGATATCTGACTACTGATTTCTCGAATTCATTTATAGGAAAGATTAAAAATATTATTTATTCAGGTTTATCTTGATGATTATTGACATAAAAATATTTCAATCAATTCAACTATTTGAGGTTTGATGTAATTGCAATAATCAAGATAAATTTATGAAATTAATACAGCTCAATGAAATGGCTTTGCCAAGATTTTGATGATTTTTAACGAATAATTATTTCCAGATAAATATTGATAAGTAAGTAGGCACAAATAAACCTAACAATATAACGAAATCTAAAATTGTGAAAAGCATTGGGATTGCTATCCTACCGAATTATCCGCAAACTTTTCACTCCGTTACCAGAAAAATTAAGGTATAAAACCTCTCGATTCATGGAGAAAAATCGGTAGTTTGCAGATCATTCCCTAGGATAGAATAGATTGGTTACCTAACTATATCCAATCGACCAAGAGAAAAAAAAATCCTTTTAGCCAATCCTATCCGTTATCAGAAGAGGTAATTATTAATTATTAATTATTTAAATTCCCTATCCAATCGACCAAGAGAAAAAAAATCCTTTTAGCCAATCCTATCCGTTATCAGAAGAGGTAATTATTAATTGTTAATTATTAATTATTAATTATTTAAATTATCTTCAGACGTACTATTAAA
>NZ_JAAHGT010000787.1 GCF_010672385.1 Okeania sp. SIO2F4 | reverse complement strand
TGTGGAAGACAGAGATATTAATGCAGCAAAAAAAATCCTACAAAAAGCGCTCAGTAGGGTGGGGCACACCGGAACTTACCCTTGGGGAGACACACCCCCTGGCTTGATTGGAGAAATCCTGTCAAGTTATGGCAAGTCGTTGAGCCAAGAAACCCCGTCTCGCGATTAGCGGGGAGTGTCAAAACAAAATAAAGATTGTAAGTTCTGACTTTCCTTTTTCTTTCTTCCACCATTTTGAAAAAAGAATTCTATATAATGGTGAAACTTCAATTATTAAGTAATTAACACGGGTGGAATAACTTTTTCGATAAATTTAGTACCCAAGAGTGTGTTAATTCTTCTTATGTTTTCTTCTCCCCCACTCCCCTACTCCCCTACTCCTCTACTCAAGAAAGTGTAGCAAAAATTTATCAAACTGGTATTCAAACTTATTTCTTTTTCCTGAAAATATGACTCAATCAGACCCAAATAAAGTCTTACGAATGCTCCCTATAATAGCAGGAGGATTAGGTGGAACTTTACTAATGATTAATCGATTTTTCACCCCTAATCTTTTAGCTTCCCAAGCTCGTTCCGATGTCGTAGGAGTAATTTTAAGTGCTTTGTTGATTTTGACTGGTTTACTTTGGCAACAAATACAACCACGCTCTCCTGATACTGTTAAATTAATTGGTGAATTAGGATTTGAACTATTGCCTGAATTATCAGACATAGCTAAAACTGAACTTGCTTGGGCTTCTAGTTTATTGTTAACTAATACAGTTACTAAAACTGTTATTATCTGGTATGAAGGGAAAGTTTTATTAAGAAGAGGAATTTTACCATCTGAATCACAAGTAAAACCAGGAGCTATTTTAAAGCGAGTTTTGGATAAACAAAAACCTATTTATTTAGTAGATTTAAAAGTTTATCCAGGTCGTATTGAGTTTAATTATTTGCCAGAAAATACTCAAGGTGTAATTTGTCAACCTCTTGGCAATGATGGTGTAATGATTTTAGGTGCAAATGGACCTCGCAGTTACACTAAACAAGATGAAAATTGGATTTCAGGAATAGCAGATAAATTAATAGATACCCTTTCCAAAAAATTATAGCGCTGTCCTCACAGAACAGGGAATGATTTAGCTGTCTTTATCAAGCATTCTTATCTGATTTTGTGTGGAAAATATTCTGAAATAACTAATTTTTGTACCACTTTTAATATTACAATTTGATGGCTAGAATGTGAGCTTAAGTCTTCAGAAATAGACTTTGTGTTACTAATAATTAGGGCTTACTGATTAAATCTGAAACCATTGACAGATAAAGGGTTTGGTCTTTTTTGGCCTGGAAGAAGTACAAGGTTTTCGTTCTCAGGGCCTCAAAAAGTTAGGATTTTCGGTTGACTATCGCAGAAAAATCAAGGGATAATTCTTGCTTTTGCCTCCTCTAAATTTCTTACTCCTCCTGTCTCCTGTCTCCTGTCTCCTGACTCCTATCCTCACCCATAAGACTTTTTCAGCAAACCCTAATTATGCTCCCCTATCAATTTTTGATTTTGTAGACTTAAGGCTATTATTTGCAACAGAAAAATACTCAATTTTATTTTGCCAACTAAACAATACAATACTGAATTAAATTACTTTTACTTAATCCTATAATTCCAAGTTTTGATAGCCAAATCAATATACCAACCCAAATAGACCTCTCCAAAATAAAATTTAATGTAAAATTGTAGTAGCTAATTATATATACGCTG
Organism: Okeania sp. SIO2F4; assembly: GCF_010672385.1. Lineage (GTDB taxonomy): Bacteria > Cyanobacteriota > Cyanobacteriia > Cyanobacteriales > Microcoleaceae > Trichodesmium. The sequence goes on along the minus strand of NZ_JAAHGT010000787.1, from coordinate 2,942 downwards.
TGGCCAATGAACCAAGTATTAGAATATATTTATAATCATCCAAAACAAACAAAGAGAATTATTGGCATTACAGACAAACAACTAATAAAATTAATAGAAAATGCTCAAAAAATTGAAGAAAACATTCATACAAGCGATGATGCTCCGCAACGAACCGCGCGATCGCCAGCCCAGAAAAAAGATTAATCAAACCAGGAGGAGGAAGGAAAAAATCTTTAAATCACTCGGAAGAAATAATTTTGACCTTATATTATTTGCATCATATGCCTACCTTTCAATTACTAGGGATAATTTTGGGAGTAAGTGAATCAACAGCAAATAATATATTTCATTATTGGATAGATATTTTTCGGGAATTATTACCAGCAAGTTTATTAGAGCAAGCCAAAAAAAAACAATCAGAATATTTATGGATTAAAGAAGTATTAACAGAACTAGAATTGATTGTAGATAGTACAGCAACATGGTAGAGAAAGACCTGGTGAGGACTACAAACAAAAAAAATATTACTCAGGGAAACCAAAAAAACATACTTTTAAAAATCAAATAATTACTACAGAAAAAGCGAGTGCTTAATTCGCCGTCCCACGGCGAATGTAAGAAGCACTCAAGACAGGACAAGAAATAGTAGATGTAATAGTGGGAGAAAGAGGGCTAGAAAGTGATGTTAATTTACTGAAGAAACAACAAAAAAATTTTGATGATGAACAAAAATTTCAAGGAGATCAAGGCGATCAAGGTGGAGCAAGAGTTTCTACACCAAAAAAAAACTAAAAACCCAAAAATGTCACCAGAGACTAAGGAAGAGAATAAACGGAAAGCCCAAAAAAGAATATTTGTAGAACATGTAATGAGGTTGATAAAAATATGCGCGTGTGGCGCGAGAAAGATTTAGATTAAAAGAGAAAAATTACGAAAAAATAATTCTAACAATATGTGGTTTAGTTAGGTTAAGAATGGGAACATTAATATTAGTATAAATTCGGATTAGACACAAAAAAAAATGAGAAAAAAAGTGTAATAAAAAAGTTGATTAGTAACAACAAATAACTCTAATACAGATGACACCGTAGAAATTGGCTACTTTTCTCTATGGCGATCGCTCTGGAAAAAGGTAGTTAGGATAGGCGTTTGAGCATTTTTGGAGATGTCTAATGTGTAGGAGTTTGTGTTTTATATGACTCCCACCAAGCTCTATCTTCATCATTAATAGTTTCTGGAGTCACACCTTTTAAGACATACATTAGTAACCAGAATGTCGGATTATTTTGATATGAATTAACTACCTGGTTTAATGCTTTAGACTTAGATGTTTTAGCTACTCTTTTCCACTCCTCTAATTTAGCTAGGTCTTGAGTGTAACGAAAAGTTACGTTAGCTAAATATAAATTTGCTCTACTCCATTTTAATGTGCCATCTCTATTATAAGCAGCTACTTCTGAATTAATATTGGGTGTATTTTTACTATTCAAAGTTTCTTTACTTGAGACTAACCACTCAACAACAGAATCATTAGATAAGGGATTACTAGAACTTTTTAAAACAAATCCAAATCTTGCTACTGGTTTCTCAGACTTTGTGTGTACAAATGTTGGCAACCACAGAAATAAACATATATCTTTTCCAGAAGTATTAGTTATTTCTGCTAACTTCTTATAATTTTTTCCTTCACTGTTCCATACAATACTTTTCGATAGCTCGTGCTAACCATTTCTTTAATTTTTGGTTGACCAATTAATAGATTTCGTAACCCTTGAAAATCTTTCTTGTATTTTTGATCGAGTCTCGAATAAAACTCCCAAGCAAAAGTCGGTAAACTTTTACTATAAGGTTCAGAGTTTAAAATTTTTCCTGGCAAGCCAAATATAGGATAAGGAATATCATAAGTTTTTCGTGAAAGATTAAATTGAGCAATATCTTGATTTTGTTGAATATCAATACTAAACTCCCACAAACAAAAATCATCCTCAAATTTAGAAGCTTCCTTATCTGTATAATTATCCTCATGGAAAATAGGAGCTATCGCTATTAATTTCACAGGTAATGAATAATCTATTTGTTCTGCAAAAGGCTTCTCTATAAGTAAAGCTTTCCTATACCGAGTAAGCTGAGATATTAAACCTCTATCCTCTTCATTTTTTAACTCAATTATCACAGGTTGTTTAACCAACTTAGTAGAGCATAGTAAATCGCATCTTTGTGTATTAATAGTATGCTGACGTTTAATCAAAACTAAGTCTGGAAAAATTTGGTTAAAATTTTCTTCTATATAATTTTCCAAATCTTCTTCTGACTGAAATTTAATTGTGTCATTGATCAAGACTAAATTACGAGTAGACTTTGCTACCTTCTCATCCTGTTTTTTCTCAGCTTGCGTTAAATGCTTGGCTTTTAAATATGGCATAAACTTCTTTATAAGAATCAGAAAGCTTCATTAATGGATAACGGATAATTACCTCTGGTTAAAACCGTTACGGAATTGAATATAAGGAAATTATTTCTTTTTTTATTGAAATAGAAGGCTTTATACCTTTATTTTTCGGTAAATTATACTTGTAATGTTACTTGCTGTTTTTGAGATTAATTAACGAATTTACTTAATTTGATAATTCCAAGTCTGATACAAGTAGACTTTGCTACCTTAGTCCTGTAGTTACCGAAATAATTAATAATTAAACAATTAAATAATTAGATAATTCGCGCCTTGAGAGCTGATTTATAAAGTAAATCTTAAATTAGCTAGTCGCTTGACCATGAGTTGGATTAATGAGCCATAAATCATTGCTTCATTTACATCTGAATACACTTACGTTATCTTACTTAAGCGCCTAAATCTATTTAGCCACCCAAAAGTGCGTTCCACAATCCATCGCGCACGGCAATTGCTCAAAACTCTCTGAGGTTCGTTTGATCACTTCCACTCTGACGCCATCGCCACAAAC
>NZ_JAAHGT010000786.1 GCF_010672385.1 Okeania sp. SIO2F4 | reverse complement strand
TGTTTAGTTTTTGGTGGTTTGTTCCTTCTTTAATGGAACATCGCACAGTATTTCTTGAAGTTCTAGCTGCCTCATTTTTTGTACAAATATTTGGCTTGGTTAACCCGTTAATGACGATGATAATCATCGACAAAGTTATGGGGCAACGAAACATTGAAGCTCTGGATGTTTTAGGGATATTAATGTTGGGTGTGGCTTTGTTTGAGGCTTTGTTGGGAGGTCTACGGACTTTTTTGTTTGTAGATACTACTAACCGCATAGATGTGAAACTTAGCTCGGAGGTGATTGATCATTTACTCCGTCTGCCACTCAACTATTTTGATAATCGTCGGGTGGGTGATTTGACGGGTAGGATTGGAGAATTAGCTAATATTCGGAATTTTCTCACAGGTACAGCTTTAACTGTGGTTTTGGATGCTGTATTCTCGGTAATTTATATTGCTGTGATGTTGGCTCTCAACCCACTAATGACGGCAGTAGCTTTGGCTGGAATGCCTTTCTTTGCTGGGATTATTGTGATTAACTCTCCTATTGTCAGAAGGTTACTGCGGAAAAAAGCAGAACGTTATGCCGACTCTCAGTCATACCTAGTAGAGGTACTAAACGGTGTGCAAACTATTAAGGCACAAAATTTAGAATTGCGGTCTCGTTGGGAATGGTCGGCTCGGTATGCAAAGTTTATGACTGCTAGTTTTAATACTGTTCTGACTCAAACTACTTCTAGTTCTATTAGTACCTTTTTAAATAAACTTTCAGGACTGGCTCTTTTATGGGTTGGTGCTTATTTAGTTATTGATAATCAGTTATCTGTAGGGGGATTAATTGCTTTCCGAATTATTGCCGGTAATGTAACAGGTTCGTTGCTCCGTTTTGTTAGTGTTTGGCAAAGTTTCCAAGAAGTGGGAATGTCGATTGAACGATTAAGAGATGTATTAGATACTGAGGCGGAAGTAGATGAGGAAGACCGGAATAATATTGATATGCCACCAATTAATGGGGGTGTGAAATTTGAGGAACTTTCTTTCCGATTTACTCAAAGCGGACCTCTACAATTAGCAAATATAAATTTAGAATTTCCTGCCGGTTATTTTGTCGGTATTGTTGGGTTGAGTGGTTCGGGAAAAAGTACGTTGATGAAATTATTACAACGTTTATATCCACCACTTTCGGGTCGAATTTTTGTTGATGGATACGATATTCAAAAGGTAGAATTATATTCTTTACGTCGTCAAATTGGAGTGGTTTTACAAGATACTCTCCTATTTAACGGTACAGTTCAAGATAATATTGCTTTGACAAATCCAGATGCAACAACTGATGAAATTATTCGGGCAGCTAAGATAGCAGTTGCCCATGATTTTATTATGAATTTGCCTAGTGGATACAACACAATGGTAGGAGAAAGAGGAAGCTCACTATCAGGGGGGCAAAGGCAAAGAATTGCAATTGCTCGGACAGTTCTACAAAATCCCAAATTGTTGATTTTAGACGAAGCAACTAGCGCCTTAGATTACAGTTCAGAACGTCAGGTTAGTGAGAACTTAGCTGAGGCTTTTGCCAATACAACAGTGTTCTTTATTACTCACCGTTTAACAACAGTAAAAAATGCTAATACTATCATTATGATGGATAAAGGTTCCGTCGTAGAACAGGGAACCCATAACGAATTAATGGCAGTAAAAGGACGCTATTTCTGTCTGTATCAACAACAAGAATCTCAGCAATGAGAATTTAGAATTTAGGAGTTAGGAATAACAAAGAAGTCAGAAGTAAGAAAGAAGAAAAAGTCGGGAAATTTAGGAAATGTACCTAAATTATTAAAGGTAAGAAGGAGTCAGGAAGTTTGAGGCAGATTACTATAGTTATTTCAGTTGAGATTGAGACGATAATTTATTGTTGTGAAACGGTTTCAGCCGAAAAAGTATCTCATTCTTATTTAAAAAACAACTATCAATGCTATAAAACTAAAAAGTAGTGGAAAGTTTACAGAAAACTCCTGAATTGTCCATAAGAAAATGGATGTTGAAAAAGTAGCTCTATCTAGAATTCAGAATAGAGAATTCAGAATTAAGAAGTAAGAAAGAAGAAAGATTCGGGAAATTTAGGAAATGTACCTAAATTATTAAAGGTAAGAAAGAGTCAGGAAGTTTGAGGCAGGTTACTAAATGCTATAAAACTAAAAAGTAGCAGAACGTTTGCAGAAAACTCCTGAATTATTCAGAAGGAAATGGATGTTGAAAAAGTAGCTCTATCTAGAATTCAGAATAGAGAATTCAGAAGTAATATAGGAACTATACCTAAATTCTCAAAAGTAGCTCTATCCAATCCATATTAGACAGATATTTCCATCATTTTTTCCTTTTTTTTCAAAACTTATTCTCTCTTCCCTGCTTCTTGCTTCCCTCTCTACCCTTCCTTATTTTCTTCCTCCCTACCTACTTCCTACTCCCTGCTTCCTATTTACTACTCCCTACTCCCTACTCCCTAATCCCTAATTATTAAAAAAAATGCAAGATAAATCAGTATCACTAAACGAACAACCAGTAATTTTAGAGAAACCAGCCATATTATCTAGGCTATTTCTGTGGATCATTATGTTAATGACCAGTTCAGCCATCATCTGGGCATACTTTGCTGAGATAGACCAAGCAGTACCTGCAATAGGTCAATTAGAACTCAAAGATGGTTCCATAGACGTGCAAGCTCCTACCAGTGGAAATGTAGTTAGACTTCATGTAGAAAATGGCGATCGCGTGGAAAAGAATCAACCATTACTAACTTTTAGTCCTACTGCTCCTAGTGCAGATTTAGGTTCTGCAAAAGAATTAAGAGATACCCTCAAAAGAGAAAACGAATTCTATAAGGAGGTATTAAATGGAAAGGTTCCTACAGCTTTACCTCCAGATTTACAAAAACTTGCCCAAGAAAGACAAACTAGAGTATCAGAAAATCAAGCCTACCGCGCTCTAATTAATGAACTTTATTTAAACAGGGGTAGTTTTGTCAATGTTGACCCTAGTTTACAAGGATTATACATCAACTACAAAGCTGAATATAATTCCCGTGTAGGTGCCGTAGAACTACAAATCACAGAACTACAAAAGCAACTTCAACAGGCAGAAAAAGAGGAAGAAGCGGCAACAGAACAACTAAGAGTAGCTCAAACACAATTGCAATATGCTAGACAACAATTACAGTTTTCTAAACAACAATTAAATAATAGTAAGCAACAGCTAACTTATGCTTATGAACAATTAAATAACGCAGAAAAACAACTCAAATTTTCCAGAGAACAACTCAACAACACCCAGGCACAATTAAAATATTCTCAAGAACAACTACAACTAGCAAAAGGGCAATTAGATAAATCAGAAAAAGTATTAGATTCTAACGAAGGAATTCTAGAACAAATATCTCCTTTGGTGGAAGAAGGAGCAATCGCTGAACTGCAAAAAAAACGTCAAGAGCAAGAGGTATTTCGAGGAGAAAGTGAGCTCTTAAGACAACAAGACCAGATACAATCAAGGGCAGGAGAAATTAATACTAGATTAGGAGAAGTTAATAGCCGGTTAGCAGATATTAACGCTAGAGAAGGAGATGTAAATTCTCGGAGAGCAGATATTAATACTTTAGAGGGAGAAATTAATACTCGCGAGGGAGAAATTAATTCTAGGCAAGCAGATATTAATGCGCGAGAAGGAGAAGTAAAAGCACGTCAAGCAGAAGTGCAACGTGCTAGGTTAGAACAACAACGTTTAAACGTATCTATTAATAGAACCAAGGAACAATTAAAAAATACAAGAGATGCTTGGGCAAGGGAACTTTATGGCAGAATTGCTGAAAATAAAGGTAGGGAAATTGCCAGAATAGATTCTCAGTTTACTCGCTTACAACTAGAAAATAATAAGCGACTGACTGAGGTTAATGCTCAGATTGAAAAGTTAGAAGAAACTCGTGATAATCAAGTTTTAAAATCACCAGTTTCTGGAGTAATTTTTGATTTACAACCTGTGAGTAAAGAAGAATCTTCTCTAGATATAAAAACAGATTCTATTTGTCAATATGTTATTAATGAAGTTTTGAAACCAGGAGATATTCAACCAGAAAGATGTGAGGATGCTTCCTATGAGGCACAACAAACTCAACCTTTACTGACAGTATTGGATGATGATGAAGGTTTAGAGGCAGTAGTTTATATTCAAAATAAAGATGTTGCTCTAGTCTTAAAAGCTTTAAATGATAAACGGAAAAAATTAGAACCTTATCACGACCAAGAGTTAGCTGGAGGAGAAGTTATTGAATGTGAACCGGGTAAAAAATGTGCTTGTCCGGAACTGAAAGAAAATCGAGAAAAATTAGATTTAAGTGATATAGAATGTGTACCTGTAGAAGTGCAAGTTGAGGCTTTACCAGCAAATGAGTTTGGAACAGTAACTGGGGAAGTTATTTCTATTAGTGATGATGCTATTCCACCAGACCAAGAAGCAGGAAGACCTTATTTTTCTTTTGAAACAACTATTGATTTAGAACGCCAAACATTTGTTCTGGATAATGAGAACGATCTGGAGATTGGTTTGCAGAATGGTATGGCAATTAACTCAAATATTAATGTTGGTAAGCGGACGGTTTTAGAGTTATTCTTTAACCGCTTTACTGGCAAGTTTAAGAGTTTGACTAATGA
>NZ_JAAHGT010000785.1 GCF_010672385.1 Okeania sp. SIO2F4 | reverse complement strand
TTGGCAAAGGAAAACTAATAAAAAATATGCTGGTTAAATAGCTAATTATTTGATTTAAAAAGGAAGCAGGAATCAGGAAACAGGAAACAGATAAGTTAATCATAAAAATCAATATAGGGAATAGGGAGTAGGAAATAGATTGCATTGGAAGCAACTTCTGACTTCTAATTTCCTGATAAACAATAGGAAGTAAATTGCATCGGAAACAACTTCTAACTTCTGACTTCGTTCAAACTTGGCAAAGGAAAACTAATAAAAAATATGCTGGTTAAATAGCTAATTATTTGATTTAAAAAGGAAGCAGGAATCAGGAAACAGGAAACAGATAAGTTAATCATAAAAATCAATATAGGGAATAGGGACTAATTTGTAGCAAACATTTATTAAATTGTTATACTTATACCAATTTGCTTTTTGATAAATATTTAATTTAGTTTAAAATTTCTATATAAAATTATATCATACCTGAGAATAAAATTTCTTTATAATTGGTTACAATTTGCTATTTCATCAGGTATTAAGATTAAAAAATCACCAAAAAACTGCTTAGGAGATAAGACAATGGCAAAGGTGATTTTTTATGAAAAACCAGGCTGCAAAAATAATACCAAGCAAAAGACTTTGCTAGAAGCAGCAGGTCATCAATTAGAAGCTCATAACTTGTTGAAGGAAGCTTGGACAAAAGATAATTTACGTCTATTTTTTGGCGATCGCCCAGTAGCGGAGTGGTTTAACAAAGCAGCTCCAAAAGTTAAATCTGGAGAAGTAGTTCCCGAACAAACTGATGCTGAAACTGCTCTAACAATGATGCTAAATGACCCATTGTTAATTCGTCGTCCTCTAATACAAGTAGGCGATCGTAGAGAAGTGGGATTTGATGTTGAAGTTGTTAATAATTGGGTTGGTTTAGAAGCTATAGATGAAAACCAAAAGGCAAAAAGTGAGGAGTTGATGAGTCAAGATTTACAAACTTGTCCAAACAATCATCATCATTAGAGTCTAAAAAAACTATTTCTATCTCTAAATTTGCCTAATCTCTCGTTAGATAATTTTCTGGCGAGAGATATTTTCATAGTTTGTTAATTTACTTAGGGTTTGCTGAATAAGTCTATTAGTGAAGGAAGGGAACACTTAACTGGGAACAGGGAACAGTTTAGACTATCTACTACAGCCAAATTTTCGGCATTGTTAGGGTTAAAACTTTACCATTTTGAGACTAAAACAGCTAAAAACCAGGAACTTTTTTCGACAGGAAAAGGCTATAACCATTAGAATGTAAACGCTTTGAGATTTAATTAGTAAACCATACTTAACTAATACCAATTTTATAAATATTTGCTACAAATAGCTAAGGGATTTTTTGAGGAGTCAGGAGTCATAATAAATAGCTTTGATACTATTTCTTAGTTCATAAATTATCTTATTATTCCAAAGGAAATCTCCTATAAAATATGCACGATCGGCATTATTATTTATAACATTATTTTTTTTTAATGGTATGATACGCAAACAGCTATATCTTAATACGAAATTCAAAAAAGGTCGCTACAGTATTAATCTCAACACTCCTATAGTAATCCGCGCATAGTTTGCGGGTAATCAAAAAGTAGATAAAAAAACTGAAACTGCTGCCAGTTAAGTGTTCCCTAAAAGCGGTAAGGTTTTTATACACAAATAAAATAGGACTGCTACAGTAATACCAATTCCCAAAAGTATTACTATACTTAGGTCAAACTTCAGTTATTAAGTAATTAACACAGGGGGAATCAGCATACTTGCTAATAATAGCTCAGTTAATGTCTATTATTCTTATGTTGTAGGGACGTTGCATGCAACGTCCCTACCTACCCACACTCCCCACACTTCCCCACCCAATTAGATATAGTATTCTTTTTGAGAAATGGTATAACAGTATTTTTTGAAAATAGTATAATAAAATAATTAAAATAGTGATAATTATTTTATGTATTTAATATATTGATATTTAAAATCCATTGTAGAGGTTAATAATGAAAAAAGACAATAACATCCTAAAATTATACAATTTTTTCCAAACATCCTTAATAGAGCCAGTAAATTTAATCAAGTTTACCTTTTTACTTATTACTTCTTCTTGGTTAATTCTTTCTTCCTCAACATTACCCGTCAGAGCAATAACCTTTGTTACAGAACGTGAGGCATTGCAGGAAAACGACCAACTTGAATGGTCAATTTTAGGTCAAGTTTTGAACCCTTTTTCACCAGATCCCACTCCATTTTTACCAAACAAATTTTCCGCAACATCTACAGGTGGTTTAGGAATAAATGTAGACATTCCTTTCACATCTTCTCCAGAAATAACTCCTCCTTTCGTGTTTCAAACATCTTTGCCACCATTTGGTATTCCCACTAATTTTGCCGACGATGATTTTATTTTATTTACTGGTTTTAATCCCAACACATTTCCAGCAGTAGGAAATGAAGGACCTATAACTATTAATTTTGATACTCCTGTTAAAGGAGCAGGTACTCAGATAGCTGTAGACGATACTTTTCAATTTCAAGTATTTATCTCAGCTTTTGATAATAAAAATAATCTTTTAGGAACTTTTTCGACTAATGGAACTTCCTCTTTAGCACTAGATAATTCAGCAGTATTTTTAGGGGTTAAAAGTAATATTCCAGAGATTTCTCAACTGATTTTTAGTAGTTCTGTACCAGAACGTGCTTTGGGAATTAATAGTCTTAGCATTAGCACAGTTCCTGTTTCTGAACCAAGTACGATTATTGCACTTGGAATCTTAGGTTTAAGCTTATTTACCTGCAAAAAACAAAAGTATTATACCAATTTGAAAAATGGCTCTTCTGGAAAAATCTAGACCAGGCAAGGATTTAAAGTCACTCATTTGTTAAGCATTCAGGTATCAGCTATTAGCTATTAGCTATCAGCTATTGATAAAAGGAGGAGTTCATTAATGGATAATTGATAATTACCTCTGATTAAAACCGTAACGGAATTAGAATATAAGGAAATATTATTTTTTTTCCCTTGAAAATGCAGGCTTTTACCGAATAATTAATAATTAATTTTTTGGTAAAGAAGGTATCTGTAAAATAAATCTAAATAAATGCCTCAAATATTTATAGCAATCCTATTTTATTCGTGGCAAAAATCTTACTGCTTTTTAGGGAACACTTAACTGGCAACAGGCAACAGGCAACAGGCAACAGGTAAGAGTTTCAACTTTTTTATTTACTTTTTAATCTATCACGACCTATTTAGGATTGCTATAGTATTCTGTCGTTTACGGCGGTCAAGGAAATATTACTTTATTTTGTGAGATTATTCGGTGCCTAACTCACTCTACATCAAGGCTTAATTTTCTATTTATAGATACCCTCAAAAGCAATTGAGAAATAGAGAGATAATTAAAAGTTACTGCCAAAGAAAGTTCCTTTAACCTTAAAATAAATTATCATTATTTGTTGTTAACGTAGTTCCTCAACATGAGGCTAACTGACTGCTAAGAACTGAATTATTACGTCATTTGTAAAATCATTTTACTAACTTTGTCTTAGAGCTTTTTTTTTAGTTTATATGAAATACAAAAAATGATACTACTTATGCATCCCCCCATCTTCCTATTAATTATGGTTGACAAAAATTACCTATTTGATATTATTTAGATCCTTTAAAGGTGTTTGAGTAGGTACACCAACTGGACGGGGATAATTTATTGGAGTTTTCCCTACTTTTCGCAAATATATACAATTACGAATACTTTGACTTAAGGGAGTTTTAAATTCCTCAATAGTCTCTATTTTGCCTCCCAAAAGTTTGACAACTTCTGGTAAATTAATCTGTTCATTAGTTGTCAAATTTCCTCGATATAAAATTGCAATCCCACCTATTTTTAATAATGGTAAAGCATATTCAGCGCAGACTACTGTAGGTGCAACAGCTCTCAAAAGAGCAATATCATAAATTTCTCTATATTGAAATAGACGACCAATTTGTTCAACTCTGTTAGTTATAGTTAAAGCATTTTTGATATTTAAATCTGCTAATATAGTTTCGATAAAATTAATTTTTTTGCGGGTTGAATCTAGTAAAGTAACAGCATATTGAGGTACAGTAATTGCAACTGGTAATCCGGGAAAACCGCCACCAGTGCCAATATCAATAACCTTTTTTTCCTCTTGCCAATTTATTTGATTTTCTAAGATAAACTTAATACCTCTGAGAGAATCCCACAGATGTTTTTCCCAAAAATCTTCCGGTGTAGTAATTCTAGTTAAATTTAACTTTTTATTTCCAACAATAATCAACTCATAAAGTTTCTGAAATTGTTGTTTTTGTTGTGCTGTTGGCTGCCAATTTAATGTTTCCTGCCAAATAGAATTCATTTCTGGCAACATTTGTCTATTATTATCATTCATTATTGAGAATTTAGAATTCAGAAGTAGGGTGTTATATTATGTCCAGATGAACACTTATAATATAGATTAGGTCATTTCAGTTATCAGTTATCAGCTTTTAGTTTTTGGCTTTTTCAGGAGTTTATGGATATAAATAAAAGTATTATCTATCAAAAAGCTTATCAATTTGCCATTAGAATTGTCAAAGCTTATAAATATAAATGGCAAAATCTTATTTTCCATAATTAAAAAAACAGAAAAAACTGAGAATTGATCGCTGATAA
>NZ_JAAHGT010000784.1 GCF_010672385.1 Okeania sp. SIO2F4 | reverse complement strand
AAACAAAATTCTTGGATTTGGAGTGCTAATTTTATTGGATTAGTAGCTTGTTTAATTTTTACTATTAATCCGATGATATTTTTAGTAGATCAAGAACGTCAATTACCTTTACGCCAATTAGCTCAAACTATTGTTGAAGTTAGACAACCAGGAGAAGAAATAATTATGATTGCCTTTGAAAAACCTAGTTTAGTTTTTTACACTAGGCAACCAGTAAAATTTTTCCGACGCGCTACGAATGCCAGAGAATATCTAGAGAAAATTCTGCCAAAAGATCCTTCCGGTAATGTTGTAATGATTGGTTATCCAAAAAAGTTTATTCATGTAGGATTACAACCAGGGGAATATCAATATTTAGACAGTCGTGGAGCTTATCAATTAGGGAAAGTTCCTAAAAGTCTCTTCTTCGAGTCAGAATGAAGGGAGAAAAGAAAGAATAGAATGGACAGGAGTCATCTTAAGAAGAAGGAGTTAGGAGTCGAGAAGAACAAAATCTTCCTTTCAAATTTTTTAGGTCGTACACATATCCCACACCATATCCCACACTAATAGACCAAATGTAAATCGTCTCTTAAATCGTCGTCTTTTCGTCTTTTTATCTCAACGTTGGTTGAAGACCCGCGCTCCTCTTTCCGTTGGCTGAGCAAGTGGGGCAGCTATTAGGGGAGCGTCGCATGGGAAAACCAATCAATAAGAGCGGTTCTTACAATATAATTTGCTATCCCGCAAGGATAAGGCTGCTGGGCTAGCAGTGTCAGCGCCAGTCGCTCATGGGGGAAACCCCCTTTGGCGGCGCTGGCAAGTCTTTAGGAGCGCGCCTTTAGACCGAAAAGAGGGAAAGGCCTCCTCAGCAGGTGCGTTAGAAGCAGAAAGCCCCTATCTTGGGTGGTTAGGGAATCCCGCGCTGTCTCCTAGAGCAGCGTCGGGAGGATGTCAATTATAGGAAAGAGAAAATTTTCATCATCCACCTCCGAGAGCTTCAGCAAATGAAAAGACTTTTGCTCGCTAACCTATAGGAAAGAGAAAATTTTCATCATCCACCTCCGGGAGCTTCAGCAAATGAAAAGACTTTTGCTCGCTAACCTATGGAGAAGAGAAAATTTTCATCATCCACCTCCGAGAGCTTCAGCAAATGAAACGACTTTTGCTCGCTAACCTATGGGAAAGAGAAAATTTTCATCAAGTTATGAGATTTTAGAGTCGCCCAGAATTAGGAGCTTTGTGTGGAGTGGAAAATTTCTCTCACTATAACGTCTTAGTTATGAGACTTTAGAGAAACCGAGAATTAGGAGCTTTGTGTGGAGTGGAAAATTTCTCTCACTATAACGTCTTAGTTATGAGACTTTAGAGAAACCGAGAATTAGGAGCTTTGTGTGGAGTGGAAAATTTCTCTCACTATAACGTCTTAGTTATGAGACTTTAGAGAAACCGAGAATTAGGAGCTTTGTGTGGAGTGGAAAATTTCTCTCACTATAACGTCTTAGTTATTAAATCCTAGATATAGCACTACACAAATAGGGCGCGGATATTTATAAATGCTCAAACTCAGTCAAGAATTACTCCCTACTCCCTACTCCCTACTCCCTAAAATATCAAATGACCCTTAATTTCCTCCAATAAATCTACTATTGATAAATCAGAAGGCAAAATTTTTGTAGCAATCTTGTTCAAGACTAAATTTAGATTTTCCGCCGTCAGATTTTTTGGTAATTGATAATCAGAATTTTCCAAAACTAATATAGGAGGTTTTGTAACTATTTCCTCTAAATTAGATAATGCTTTATCCAAACCAGGCGGTAAATTTCCCCGCAAACAAATTAACAATAAATCCACACTCTGATTTTCCAAATCCTGTAAAACTTCAACCCAAGATTTAGCAATTAAACCTTTAAATCCAGAAGTTTGAATATATTGAACTAATACCTGTGTACTATCAATTGGTAATTTTGTTTCTTCCCAATCTTGCCAATTGTGATTAGCTACTTCTAAATCAGAAATTAGAGCAGGAAAACCCTGAGAATTAAAAGTATTATTTTCTAAATCCATTCCCTCTTCCCCCTCTTCCCCCTCTTCCCTCTCTCCCTTTCCTAGCTTTCCTGGGATAAAATATGATAAATTAATAACAGCTTCCTCAGACAAAACATCTTTTAAAGGTACTGTAAAATCTTTAATATTTGCTACATCCATAACTAATATAGTTGGCAGCCAACTCATTCCCGCAGCAATGGAAATTACTTGCCACAACGCCGAAGTTAAACACTCATAATCAAGTTTTTTTTCAGTTAAATTATTATCATTTTTCTCAAAAGCCAAACAAGGAAATACAGACAATTCTTTCACTTGATTAGCAGCTTGAGTAGTTTCCGAATCCAGAGTTACTAAAGGAATACCTGCCAAGGTAGAATATTGACTTAAATTTTTAATAAATTCAACTGGAGTAATTGAATTAGAAATTTTCTCTATCAGAATAACATCAGGCTGCCAAATCTTAGCAAGTAAATTAGCTTGAGCTAAATCATCTGCCTCTATAATTCTGTATTCATTAGGAAGTGAAAGAAACTTCTCCTCATAGATAGAATCTTCTGTAGTAGGCTGCTGAAAATTATACTTGCCAGGGATTAAACGAAGAATTACTAATTTTTGATAATGCTGTTTTTGTGATGGTGAATCTGTGAATTCAGCCAACATTTGTTCTAATGCTGATTGTTCCACAGGTAAACTTAAAAATTTATTCGCTCCATTAATTATTCCTTGTTCTTTCTCTCCTCTGGTGGAAGTTATTACTACAGGAATCTGGCAAGTATCAGTATCAGTTTTCAGAAGAGTTAATACATCCCAACCTGATAAAAGTGGCAATAATGGATTGATAAATATTAATTTTGGTTGTAACTTTCGTGCCTTTTCAACTGCTTCTGTACCAGAACGTGCAATAACAACTCGATAACCTAAACCTGTTAATTTATTTGTTAAATCTTCAATAAATCGTGGAACTGCTTCAACAATTAGAACTAAACGAGATGAATAATTAATGATAGGTAATTGGTAATTATGAACGGGTAATTTACTATCTTTTTTGGTACGCACTACATTTTCTTCAGTAGAAATAAATCCTCGTTCTTTGAGAGCATCATTTGTTTTACATCCCTCCTTTCCTAAATCTTTTAGAGGTGGAGTAGGTGGTAAAATTAATGTAAATTCACTTCCTTTACTTTCCTGAGAAATGAAAGTAACATCCCCACCATGTAAACGAGCTAAACGTTGAGTTAATACTAAACCTAAACCAGTTCCTTCAAACTGACGACTGAGAGGATTTTCTAATTGTTGAAACTTCTGAAAAATCAAATGTTGCTTGTCAGGTGGTATACCAATTCCAAAATCCCAAACTGTAAAAGTTATCCACTTTTCCCATCTAGCTACTTTCAATCCCATCTTGCCATCTGCTGCAGTAAACTTTAAAGCATTGGATAACAAATTTACCAACATCTGGCGCAAACGCAATTCATCTGCAATTAAAATATTTAGACCAGTCTCTATTTCCAAAGTATACTTAGCTCGCAGAGAATCAGGAAATAGACCAGAAGATTGACCTTGAGGATGCTTATGCTGAAGTTGTAAAGCCTCCTGAAGAGCGCGATCGCAAACTTTCCGAATTTCAACTGCTTCTGGGTTTAATTCCATCTGACCAGTTTCGATGCGAGTCAAATCTAGAATATCATTAACTACAGCCATCAAATGGCGACCACTTTGATGAATAAGTTGAGCATAACGAGTTTGACGTTCATTGAGATTTCCCAGAGTCTGCTCTTTTAACAAACTAGATAAACCCAATACAGCAGTTAATGGTGTTTTTAGTTCATGGCTAATACAAGCCAAGAATTCATCCTTAAGTCGATTAAGCTGAATCAAATCGGCATTTTTAGCTTGTAATTCCTTTGCCACTAAGTGTTGTTCTGTGACATCCTGGGCTAAAACTAATGTTAGGTCAAAAAATTGCTGACTACTAAACTGCCATACTCGCTCTTGACCATCTTTTTGAGGACAAGTACAAACATAGGTATCTGGCTGAGTATTATAACACCAACTAGAAGCAGAATTTGACTTTGGTCTTTTGGCTCGTTCTTGTAAAAGTGTAGTAGGGGAAATTTTCCCATGAGTTATCGCTGGACATGAAAATGTAACACTATCTCTGAGCACAGCTAAAGACTCTGGGATTTTTACTTTTGTCGGCTTTTGTTTAATATTTTTAGCAGATAAGCCTACAACTGCATCTACAATTTCTATTAATTCAGATTCTTTTTCGATCTGAGAACGCCATGCCAAATTCTGATTAATTACTTTACCATCATTGCTCTGTAACATTAGAGGTAGAGGCAATTTTTCTAAAAGCTCTATTAATGAACAGAGATAGGAAGAGGTTTCTACTGTTCCTTGATTAAGCAAATCTTTTGTAACTATTTGCTGCGTTTGTGGGGAATTTTCTGGTTCAGAGATATTTAGCTTCAGGTCTTCAGTTGTAGAAATAAATTCTAATATACGCCAACTATCTAACAACCCTAAAAATTTACCTTCTGTATCTACAACAGCAATAGGGCGAGAAACAGTGGGTCATAACCGAAACCATCGGTGCCTTGCGGAGCCCTCAGAATCTCACCATACCAGCGACCCTGTGCGATGAGCGGGCACGG
>NZ_JAAHGT010000783.1 GCF_010672385.1 Okeania sp. SIO2F4 | reverse complement strand
CTTGAAAATGTTAGTTAAAAAACCTAACCCCCCAACCCCCTTCCCTACTAGCGTTGGGGGAGTATTTCTCCCCTCTCGGAGCAGGAGAGGGGTTGGGGGAGAGGTCTTCTGGGTCTTCGCTCAAACACCCACAATTTTAGTCTAGTGTCTAATTGCATAAATTAATATACTTATTGAGCCAAGAAAAAAGCTTGAAACCTAAGGAAATTGAGAAAAAAATAATATTACTAACTTTTGCAACTAAACACTAGATACGCCACTAGAGTGTGAAACTATTTGTGAGTCATGCAAAGTGAAATGATATAGATAAAATTGGTATTAAGAAATAAGGAGAGTAGGGAATAATTTGCTATAATTTAATATTTTCGCAACCTCCTCTATCCTTTTCTGAGTCAGAGAGTGGCATTGATATGAAAAACCTGCATAACTTCCCCACCGTCAGAAATACTGAAGTTTACAACCGAAAAATTACAGTATTCTCCTGGAGAAACTACAATGGTATGCACTAATGTCGATTCCACCAAATTAACACAACTATCTCAAACAGGCGATCGCTTATTCGATCTAGGAAAATTTGAAACTGCTTTGAAAACTTTTCAGGAAGCTTTAGAAATTGCCTTAACTGATGAACAAGCACTCCACATCTTCAACCGAATAGGATTAGTTTATCGCCGTTTAGGAAACTACAATTTTGCTTTAAAATATCTCAAATTGGCTTTGCATATTGCTAAAGAAGTTGGCAACCAAAATCAGGTTGTAATGATTTTGAACGATATTGGTGAAACTTATTCTCTGTCTATAGAATATAGTCTTGCCTTAAAATACTATGCTCAAGCTTTAGAAATTTCTCAAAACTTTTCTAACTTAGTAGGTATGGGTATAGTTCTTAATCATTTGGGGGAAATATATAACTTACTAGGATTATTTGACCAAAGTCTTAACTGTTCTCAAAAATCTATGGATATTTTCTATAAATTTGAAAGAAAATCAGTATTAGATAAATTAACTGCCCAAATTAATATTTCTCTAGCCCTTCATAATATAGGAGAAGCTTATTTATGGATTGGTCAATATACCCAAGCGAGAGAAACCCTGGAACTTACTTTAGCTATTCGTCAGAAAATTTGTCAAGTTACTTTTAGGTATTTTAGTAAAACCCAGAATAATTTAGATAATCATCTTTCCCATAATACTTGCTTAAACACTCAAAAATTACCTCAAAATCGACAAATAATTCAACAAGAAAAAATTAACTTTACTGAAAGTATTATCTGCCAACATGGAGCAGATTTAGCCAATACCATGAATTTAATCGAAAAAGTGTATCATAACTTAGGCGAATGGAAAAAAGCAGATAAGTACCATCAACAAAAACTCAATATTTGGGAAAGTTGTAGCGATAGATATACAATCTACAATGTTTATATTTTGCCATTTTATTTGAGATTTCATTCTCATCATAACTGAAAATATAGCTGGATGCGCTAATTAATATTAGTAACTAGATTAGTTAGCAATATTTTGGAAAAAAAATTATTAACCATAGCCGCTCGGATGTATTTCCCTATTTCTCTAGTTGCCAATATCTACTCAAAATTTTCCTTTATACATAATATTTTATCTGTCTGAGATTGACTGATTCATAAATATTAATAGAGTCAAAGCATATAAAAAAGTAGTAAAATTTAGCATTATTGATTTGATAATTAAAATAACAATTCCCAGACTGGTAAGGTACGCGCATTCGTTTGTTTTAGGAAACAGGGAACAGTGAACAGTAAACAGGGAATAGGGAATAGAATAGAAATTAAAGATAGGTGTACCTCATTAGTCTGAGAAACCAAATACCAAATGGAGCATCAAATAATATTACAAATAAAGAGTTAGGTAATGAGATTCTTAAAAATAGGATTTAGTCATAATGGCAATGGATAAGATTTATACCATTTTGAAAAAAAGAATGCTATACTTAGGTAACACTTAAATTAGTCAGTAATTAACATGGGTGCATGAAACCTTTTTGATAATTATTTAGTCAGGAGCGTGTTAATTATTTTTGTCTTGACTTCTCCCTCTCGGACGTTGCATGCAACGTCTACTCCCCTACTCCCCCACTCAAGAAAATGTAACAAACATTTATCAAACTGGTATAACCCGTGCATCAATCAAATAACTCACTTTCATCAGGGGTACTACCATGAAATCTCATCCTAACCATCAAAATGAATTAAAATATCTCTATCAAAAAGGCGATCGCCTCTACAGTTTAGGTGAACTAGAAACCGCATTAAAAATATTTCAAAAAGCCTTAGAAATTACTAAATTAATTAATAGTCCTGAACAAAGACTTGATATTGTCTATCGGCTAGGATTAGTTCACTGTAGAATAGGAGAATACATCAATGCTCTTAACTATCTAAAACTCGCCTTAAAAATAGCCCAAAAAATAGGAGATGAAGGCAAAATTGCCGCTATATATAACGAACAAGGAGAAACTTATTATCTGTTAAAAGAGTATGCTAATGCCTTCCAGTGTTATTCCAAAGCTCTAACAATATTTCAGAAACTAAAAGATATAGTAGGTATTGGTAAAACAATTAATTACATTAGTACAATTTACAATTTAACCGGATTATCAGCTCAAGCCCTAGAGTATTCTCGTCAGTCTTTAAATATTTTTCAAAAGCTCGATCAATTTGCCAAAATTGATAAATTTACAACTAAAATCAACGAAGCAACCGCCCTTCATAATATGGGAGAATCATATTTTATCCTCGGTAGAAATCGCCAAGCTCAAGCCTTTTTAGAACTTGCTTTAGATATTCGCCAAGAACTTTGGGAAAATTCTTTAGAACGGTTAGAATTAATGGGAGATAATGTTGCAAAATTAGAGAAAAAGCAAAATCATGACCATATGTATCCTCAAAAAATGGCAACTTATGACTATAAAGAAAAAGATGGATTTCACAGAAGCATTTTTGCTCAATATGGTCAGGATTTAATACAAACTATGAGCTTAGTCGAGAAAGTTTACAAAGATTTAGGGAAAGAGCAACAAGCAAATAACTATCATCAACAAGCTGTGGAAATTCACCGAAAAGTTAATAGTGATTTTTCCTTGGTAACAAACTAATTTAATTAAGTTGAATATCTTGAAAAGGGGCAAATCATCAACATCGACACAAATTACATAATTCTTTTCTATTTACCATTGTAGGGACGTTCCATGGAACGTCCCTACACTCTTTTTTGCAGATATCTAAAAATCTAGCAGTAAAATAAAAAGGTATGTAATTTTCTCCCAAGATTTCTTCCTCCTGCTTCTGGCCTTATGACCAAAAAATAAGGTCTCAAGCTTCCCCTTTCAAGGGGATGAAAAAGTGGTCGTTTTCGGCTTTCGCCGACATAAAACGCGGAGCGACATGAATTGCGGAGCTTGGAGTAGGATGGGATGGCGCACTTCGGAGCGGCTCTGCACTCTTCGGGAAACCTCGCCATATCCAATCTCCCTTTGAGAAATAAAGTTCAATATTTCAAGCCTCTGACTTCAGGCACAGAGAGGTACTGATAACTGATAACTGATAACTGAAATGACTTGGCCAAAAAATTGATAAAATGTTTAACAGCACTAAATCAATCACAATATGTCTCAACAAAACACACAATATCAAACAGCATTAGGAGAAGCAATCGCTCCTATTCCTATCTTTCAAGACCAAGAAATTATTTTCAAAACTCAACTTACAAAACTACGAAAATTACTCAAGACAGACCGTGTGGCCCTATTGCGTTTCTATCCTCAATTAGATGGGGGGGGAGAATTTGTTTGTGAAGATGTTACATATGGTTGGAATTCTTTATTAAATCTGAAAGTTGAAAATAACTGCTTTCCTAACTATCAAGAAGAGGGTATTCAAGCAGTAGCAGATATTAATGCGACCCAGCTAAGTCAATATTATGCCCAAATATTACGAGAATTTCAGGTAAAAGCTGATTTAGTCGTTCCTGTATTCAAACAAGATGAGGCAACAGAAACAACTGTACCCGAACTCTGGGGACTGCTCTGTATTCATCAATGTAGCAGTCCTCGAAAATGGCAAGACTTGGAGATTGAGTTTGCCCAGAAAACAGCTCAAAACTTGACAGTAATTATTAGAAATACACAACTTTTAGAAGCAGCACATTATCAAGTAGAACAACAAAAAGCTTTAGCAAGAGTAATCAAAAGGATTCGTACACCTATAGATTTAGAAGAAATTTTCAAGGTTACTGCCACAGAAGTACGTCAACTACTTCAAGCAGATCGGGTTGCCGTATTTCGTTTTTATCCAGAAAGAGACTGGGAAGGAGAATTTGTTTCGGAAGATATAGCAGATGAATGGGATTCAGCACTAGCAGCTAAAGTATATGACCATTGTTTCGCGGGAGAATATGCTGTTCACTATCAACAAGGTAGAGTACAAGCAGTAGAAGATATCTATGCAGCAGGATTAGGTGATTGTCATATAGAAATTTTAGAGCGATTTCAAGTCCGGGCAAATCTGGTTGTACCTCTACTCAAGAGTAGAGAACAAGGAGAATTACCGGAACTTTGGGGTTTGTTGTGCATTCATCAATGTAGTGGTCCCCGTCATTGGCAAGACTATGAAATAGATTTTGCCCAACAAATAGCCGATCATTTTGGTGT
>NZ_JAAHGT010000782.1 GCF_010672385.1 Okeania sp. SIO2F4 | reverse complement strand
AATTTCAGACCAAAAAAGATGGTTTTTCGTGATTACATGACGTTCAACTAGCTTCATACCTTAATTGTAGCTGATAGGGACTCAATAGATGGACCACCGAACAAACTTACCCCTAGATAGTTTGATAGCTATAGTTATGAGTAATTTTGATGAACTTTAGATAAGTTTTCCCTTTCTGTATTTACCCCAGAGCAAAAAATTAACTATCATGCTGATCGTAATTAGAAAGTGCCCAATTGATTTGTCTAATCATTCCCCGTAACATTGCCACTTCTTGAGTAGAGGGATAGGCACGATTGTATAAACGACGGAATTTTTCCATTCTGCTGGATGCTGTATGGGGATAAAGATAACCTATTTTTAATAACATGGTTTCTAGATCCTGATAATATGCTTCTAAAACATCTAGGGAGACTTCTAAATCAGGAGGATTTGGTGGGGTTTGAAGACTATTTTCTTCATTAAGTTGTGCCTGATATAGCTCATAACAGCATATGGCTACTGCTTGAGCCAGGTTTAGAGAGGGATAGGCATCATCTGATTGAATACGGACAAATCTTTGGGCGTAGTTTAATTCTACATTAGTTAAGCCTCGGTCTTCTCTACCAAATATTAAAGCTGCTGAGTATCCCAGTAGCCAAGGTAGGGAATGTTTAGGGTTTTCTAGGTGGGTGGACAATGAACGGTCTAGGGATGTAGTAGCGATCGCCCTTTGACATCCTTTTAGAGCTTCTGGTAATGTTTGGACTATGGTAGCTTTTTCTAAAATTTCTGCCCCATGAACTGCCATTTTTCGGGCTTCTATTCCATGAGGGTCACATTGGGGGTTGACCAATACCAAATTGTAGAAGCCCATATTTTTCATAATCCTGGCCACAGAACCAACATTTAGTGGCCCTTGGGCTTCTACTAAGACTATCCTAATTTGTGTTGATTCTGGTTTGAGCATAATTAATTTTAAATTAAATTTTTCAGATTATAGTTTTAAATAGTAATACTAAATCCGGTTTGGTAATGTTAATTCTGAAGGTAAGAAAGAGGTAAAAGTAATAATTATCTTTATATAAACTGGATTTAGTATAATCAAAATTGTCTGTTTTATATGGCAATTTAAGTTTAGTCTGCGAACTATTTTATACGACTTTGAAGCAAATAAATATGACTCATTCTTATGGGCGAAAAGCAGCACAGATTTAACAGTAATTCTCTCAAATAACACTATACTTGCTCAATACTTCAATTATTAAGTAATAATAACGGTTCAGCAATATTTTTAATGATTATAGGCAAATAGGGCGATTACTACTTATACCAATTACCATGCATTAATGTTGGATGCTATTTCAGTTATGAAGTAGTTAACACAGACAGAATAACTTTTTCGATAAGTATTAGGCATTTCGTATTAATTATTCTCATGTTTACTTCTCCCTCACTCCCCTACTTCCCTACTTAAGAAAATGTAGAGAAGTTTTTGAGAAATGGTATTATTCGGTCGAACTCTAGTTCGTACAGACGTTGCATGCAATTTCTTTACCGAATTATTAATTATTAATTATTAATAATTAAATAATTTTGGTTTAAAGCCTCCCCTTGGATAGGGGAAAAAAGCGGTCCTTGGATGGCGAGGTTTCCGTTCCCTCCGGGACGCTACGCGTTTTGCTCCGCAACATGTAAAGTGAAGCTTTGCGAAGCGCAAACGCTTGCCTCCAATCTACCAAGAGAAGAAATAATATTTCCTGATCTTCAATTCCCGTAAGGTTTTAACCTTCTTGTAATTATCAATTATCCATTATCAATTATCAATTAATGAACTACTTTCAAGAGGATGCAGCAAGAATGCACTAGATTTGGTATAAGGGTAAATATTTAGGGTTTTGAATCAACTCTGAAACTTTAAATAAAACCAGCTCAATTAGGGGAGGTCCGATATAGTTTTGAGGAAAATTATTTATTTGCAAATTAGGAGCTGAAGCATTCACAACTAATACACAAGTTTAATTTTTATAATCAGCCTCAAAAGCACTGTTGCTTATTGCCTCTCCTTATACCAATTTTATGTGAGGCTGCACAGAATAAGGAGTTAGGAGAAAATTATCGTGTTCAATAGAAGTAAATAATTAAGTATTTCTGTTTTTATCTACAGTTAACTCTGATTAAAATTTTATTCTATGCAATTTAATATTAATTTGGTATTAGTAACAACTTTTTCAAAAGACCTTATTTAATCATATTTGATATGTATGGTTTTCCCAAAACATGATAACTATTAGCTATGAATACTTAATAGTAATTCTGCTAATTCACAAAAACCTTCTACTTCTTTTTTGCTAGTAACATAAACTGGCTGATGATTTAGTTTATTAGTATATTCAATAACATTTGCTACCCCCACTGACAAAGGAAATTTACTCTCTTCAAATAAACTTTCATCATTCGGACTATCACCAACTGTAATAATTTTTTCTGTTGTCAGATCGGGAAAATATTTTGACAAAACTTGACATAATCCAGTAGCTTTATTTTGTTCTAAAGGTTTGATATGACATTGCACAGTGCTATAGGTAAAACCATAACCTTTTATTTGACAAATCTCTGCCATTTTTGTCAGTTCAGACAAACTCAAATCCTGTATATCAAAAGTCCAATCTGTTAATCTAAACTGATTATCAACAGATGGTTCAATTTGCGGAAATTTACTTTTTAAGTATTGGAAAATTTCAGCTAAATTTTGTCTGTGTAGAGCAATATTTGAGATAGAAGTTAAAAATTCAGGTGCTTCACTATGAATAGGATAAAATAAACTGCCATTTTCAGCGATCGCTCCTACTATAGGCAAATAATTTTTGATAGCTTGCACCCAACCAGCAGAACGACCTGTAATTACTAATACCTGAATTTTTGCTGCTGCTAATTTTTCTAAAGTAAGAAAAAGATGAGTAGTAAATTTACCATTTTTTGTTAATGTACCATCCATATCAGTAGCTATAAGTTGAATATTTTTTAGGCTTGTTTTTGCTACTTCTTCAGAGATAGGAGTCAAAGGCATAATGAATATTTGTGGATGATAATTTTTGAACTTTTTAGATTATATAGCAATCCTGAATTGGTTTTGAAAATTTATTTTAGTTAATTTTAACTGAAAACCATTAAAATTCTGGTAGTCCTGTAGATGTAGTGATAAAATTGTGGTCAGGCGATTGCTTAATTGTAATGATGAATGAAATACGCGCGTAGCTCCTAAATGGTTTTTTAGCTTTTTAGTGCATGATAAAGTTTTTCTAACCAACCGAGAAATTCTAGCCACTTCATTAATGGATAATGGATAATTGATAATTGATAATTACAAGAAGGTTAAAACCGCACGGGAATTGAATATAAGGAAATGTCCTAGTACTTTCTTTCCCCTTAAAAGGGGAGGCTAATAAAGCTGAATTCTTTAATTAATAATTATTAATTATTAATGATTCGGCAAAGTATTATTTAATCTTTCTATATAAGCTGTTAAACCTGTTTCTTTTCCCACTGATTTATGTATTAAATCAGGAAAAACTAGATCGTAAGCTAACCATAAATATGTATAACAAACTGCACATTTTCTATAGACACCTGGTAATGAATTCCACAATCGGTTAGCCCCTTTTTCTCTTCTTTCACCTAAGTAAAAAAACACAATTTCTCTAGTCTCTATATCAATAGGTAACCAGAGCCATTGTTTGTTATTTTTATTGCCAATAAATGACCACATTTCATCGCATTGAATGGTAAGTTTACCAGGTTTTTTTTTAGTACATTTAATAGACCGAGAAACTAGAAAATACTTATTATTGACGTAATCATAGAGTCATTTTGATGACACGCCTGTTACACGAATTATACTTTTCTTACTAATTTTTTCTAATAAAAATTTATCAATTAATTATTTGGCTTCATTACTAATATAATTTTTTTGGCTATTTTATACAAATTGTCTTTGACAATTTTGACACTGATATTTTTGTTTTTCCGAAGTGAGTAGTCCCATTTTTGACAATATGATTACTGCCACAACGAGGGCAGATTAATTTATGATTTGACATCTGATGATAAAGATTTTTTTATGATTACTGTAATATAGATAATACAGATAATAGCATACTTTTAGCCAGAATTATTAGGAGTTAATTCCTGATAATTTTATAGCTGATTATATGCAGCGATCGCCTAGACAATAATTTTTAAATTTTTAAGCAAGAAAGACGTAATATTTTCAAGATTAATGTCAATAACTAATCATTTATATTAACTTATCACTACATATATAGGACTACCAAAATTCTATAGGTCACCAATTCGATGACTACCCCTACCTAACTACGAGCAAAATATAGAGAATTTCATCTCACTCATGTACTATTAGCGGGCAAGATGCCCGAACTAGAGTGGTTTGAAAGTTATTTCAGCAATTGTTAGGATAGTAAGGTAGAGTTTAAATACTAATTTTTATTCCCTATTCCCTATTCCCTATTCCCTAAAAAAGTTATTTCAGCAATTGTTAGGATGGTAAGGTAGAGTTTAAATACTGATTTTTATTCCCTATTCCCTATTCCCTATTCCCTAAAAAAGTTATTTCAGCAATTGTTAGGATGGTAAGGTAGAGTTTAAATACTGATTTTTATTCCCTATTCCCTATTCCCTATTCCCTAAAAAAG
>NZ_JAAHGT010000781.1 GCF_010672385.1 Okeania sp. SIO2F4 | reverse complement strand
TCTCCATTTCACGGAAGTCAAAAGTCAAAAGTCAAAAGTCAGATAATCTTATACTAAATCTCAGAACTAATTCATAAATTAAATATTAAAAGAGCTGGTCTGCTATCTACATAATCTCATTAGACATAGGCGTGATAATTAAAAATCAAATCAATCCCATACGCAAAAATCATTAATTCTTTCCTCCTACTCCCTACTGCCTCTTTTCCACCAGAGGTATATTGCTAGGGTGGGTGAGAAAGAATTATATTGGTTTCCTCAGTCATTACCGCGGAGATTGCGTCGGCTAAAAATATACTTTTCCCAGGAGGTTAACTTGTTCAATTGCGAGGCGGCAATTGACTTGACCGCTTCTTTAAATATCATCTTTAATAAATTAATTCTCAGGTATTTTTGCTATATATCCTTAGATGGAGAAATAGAAAGATGGGATGAAAACTAAATATAGTATTCATCTTTAAGAAATGGTATTAGCTGAATAATTTAATACGACTTTAAACTTTAATTATTAATTATTTAGTAATTGCTGTATATTTCCGGTTGAGCAATCGTAATTAGAAGTTTTGTAGGATATTTAAAAAAATATCTTTAGCTCAGTTTGATCTACCTAATTAGAATTTTTCAACCGGAAATTATTTTAAGGCTCTCTAACCCAATCCTGATTTGGTTTCGCCCAATTAGCTGTTTCCACATTATTAGCACTGGACCCATTACTAGGTAACTCTAAACAGTAACCAGCACCGTATACCGTTTTAATAAACCGAGGATGACGAGGATCTGGTTCCATCTTCGTTCTCAGATGTCTAATATGGACTCGGATTGTCTCAATATCATCGTCTGGATCGTAACCCCAGACTTCCTTGAGAATTTCACTAGGAGATACTGTCTGGCCATGGCGTTGTAACAAACAATGGAGTAACTCAAATTCTAAATGAGTTAGTTTAACTGTTTGCTCAAACCAAATAGCCTCAAATCTTTCAGGAACCAGAGTCAAAGGGCCATAGCTGAGTATTTCACTATGTTTAGCTGCTTGTGGAATTCTATCTGTGCGTCGCAGTAAAGCACGCACTCGTGCCAGCAGTTCTTCAACCTCAAAGGGCTTTGTTAGATAATCATCTGCACCAGCATTGAAGCCTTCTACTTTATTTTGGGTTTGACCTAAAGCAGTTAACATCAGTACAGGAATATCCGCTGTTCGTTCATCACGACGCAGACGTTGACATACTGTAAACCCATCTACCTTTGGTAGCATTAAATCTAACACTATCAGGTCTGGTAATAGTTGCAAAGCTAGAGCTTGCCCTTTTATACCATCTTCTGCTTGACTAACTTCATAGCCAGCCATTTCTAAGTTTACGGCAACGAGTTCTGCGATCGCAGGATCATCATCAATGACGAGTATTCGGGGCATCATTTGCTACACTTAACCTACGATTTTTTTCTTATTGTAATGTTTAATTAAGATTTTTAAGTTTTTTCCCATCTTTTTTCGTTAAATGTTACAATCTTTTTTCAAAACATTACTCTTATTTGCTTTTAATTGTGCTACTTCTCTCTAACACGAATTTATTTTATTGTCAAGCCATTAAATGATAACGACGAATATCTGGTGGGACTGTCACTAAGTTCTTTAGTTCTAATGATGCTGCTTCAATATGACTTGAGGCCAAATGTTTTTCTAATAGACTTTCACTCTCCCATTCCTCAACAAAAGTAAAATCCCTGGGATCGGCATTATTTTGTAATAATTCGTATTTAATACAACCTTTTTCTTGACGAGTAGGTAATACTATGCTAATTAAAATTGACTTAACTGCTTCTACTTTATCCGGTAAGGCGACTACACGAGCTACTACTCTAATAGTATCTAAGGACATAATTGATTGGATTCTAGACTCAACAACTAAATAATTTAGAGGATATTTTATGATTTTGAGGCTATAGGTAAAAATCGTCCCTGCTCTTTTAAGTATTTCCATGGAATTGATTCTGGATCTTTTTGACTGCTCCACTGACTAAAATCAGGTTTTGTTTTCCGTTTACTAATAGTGCTGGCATGAACATTTAGCCTAGTTGCTAATTCTTTCTGAGTCAGAAAAAGAGAAACTGCTTTATTTTCAGGCTCAAATTTGAGACTACAATTTACCTGGGAATGCTGTGGTGGAGTCCAAGGATTTGAAACTTTCTCAATAATTTCTTCTGAGAATAACTGACTATTATACCCTAAAATTTGCTCCGTAGCTACTTCAACTTCCTGATTTGTTTGACCAGCAACTAGAGACACAGCAGTCGGAAAATAGTATAATAAACCACCTTGCTCTGTAATTTCTAACTCTGCACCAAATTCTTTAGCTCTTTCACCAAGAAACTTTTGGACAACTTTTCCTGATAGTTGAGAGTTCATGGCCAAGTCTAAAGCTGTAATATGTCCCTGATTTTCCTGAATTAACTTATAGAATAGAGCATTCAAGCAATCTTGTTGGTGTTTCTGTTGTTCCTGATAACGCCTCAAAGTCCAGGTTAGTCCCGAACCAATAACGATAATTGGGAATAAGCGCCAGGATAAACTTAGCATTAGCAATCCCAATCCAAGAGAAATTACAATGGGAAAATTATTTGTAGAGTTGGTATCAAGGTTTTTGGGTATTTTGGACATATTTACTGTTCTTGAGCCAGATTTTTTGCTTGTTAGGTTCACCTCCTAAATCTATTTTGCACGATTGTAAAGTACCCAACAGGAAACGCTGTTTGCAGTGGGCTTCATGTCTCTAACTTATTGCCTCTATTAGAAAGCAAATATTGGCCTTACACACCATCTATAGTTGCTAGCAACCTTTATCTGCTCCAAGGTGGAACCCATAAACTCAGCTGCCTGACCCAGGATCAAAATATCTTGATTGTAGTGTTTTCTGATTTTACAGGCAGATTGACTTGAACTTACTGATTCAGCAGTCTTTCTGATTCCTTAGCTCCCTAGTTTCTGTGCCGAGCAGTTCCCTGCTACTTCCTTGTTAGGCTGTCTGGTATCTGTTCTTAGAAACCTACAATAATCTGTAGAAATCTACAATTATCTGTTCTATTCCCTATTCTACTGGCAACTTCGGCGTTATCCAGTCCACAGGCACACGCGGACTAACTACCCGCCATAGCTAGATTTAAGCTAGCATTCAAGTCTCACAAACAACTAAAACTCTATAGTCTAGGTGGGGTTTTTAAGCATTTGTATCATAGCACATTCATTATTGATAATTCATCCCAGCGCCTACTACCTTAGATGCGTAGGACTTCTCGCAATATTTAGTTAAAATTATGTTTCGTAAATTAAAAATTATTGGTGGTACTGTTATAGTCTGTTTATCGATCGCTGGTTGTGGCCCTAGCAAAATTGTCCAGTGTAATCAATTGATTGCTACTATTAACAAGGGTAATACTCTTGTTAATGCTAAGACTTCTTATGATGCTGCAACAACTAATAAACTTGGAGAAGAGTTAGAAAAAATTTCTCAGGAGTTAGAAGCTCTAGAATTTAAGGATGAAAATCTGCAGCAATTTCAGCAGGACTTCTCTCAAACCTTTAAAGAACTTTCTCAAGCTTTCATTAATATGAGTCTGGGTCTGAAAACTAGCAGACAAGTAGAAGCTTCATTGGAAGGTAGAAAAAAATTCAATGAGGCCAAAACTCAAGTTACCCAAGCTGGCCAACAGGCAAATAAAGTTGCGGTCAATCAAGATATCTCGCTAGAAAAGCTTATTAGTTACTGCCAAGATAATTGATTACTGAAAATTTGGGTCTAAAGCTTTCCTCTTCTAGGGGGACTTTATTTGATAACTAAGTTAAGAAGGCGCAAAAAAACTTCAGTATTAACGAAAAGTAAAGTCGCTCTAAAATCTCTTCCCTTCTGGCTCCTGCCTTTTCATCAAGAGAATTTTGAACGCCGACCTACTTACTCTAGAATTCAAACTCTTCCTGATTCTGGATAAGTTTTAGAGTTTCAAAGATAACTAATATCATGTTCGGATAAGCAGGTTACCGAATAATTAAGGTAAAAAGCTTCTCCTTTCAAGGAGAAACAAGCGGTCGGAAAGCGGAGCATGACCTTAGGATGGGATGGCGAGGTCTCCCGCTCTTGACAGAGGAGCTGCCTATGCGCAGAGGAGCTGCCTCTTGCTACGGTAGCTCTCGCTAACGCTAACGCTAACGCTAACGCTAACGCTTTTCATGTCGGCGACAGCCGAAACGCCATATCCAATCTTCCCTTGAGAAGAAAAAATTTTTAGGCTCCAAGCAGCACTTGGTAGAGTTGTAAACGGGGAGACGTACTGCAAACTGCTGCCGTTATCTAGTGACTTAGTCGCATACCAGTTTCCCGTCATATAAATCTGCCGACCGTTGTTGGCAAGACTAGGCTCCCCTACCTGTGAAGTTTGTAGACTAGTAGCTTGATCGTTGAGTCCTATGTTTCGAAAAAATACAAAATCTTCTGGTGGCATTTTTTATTACCTCCGATTAGAACAATTGGAATAGAAGTTTTTGCTAATCCTACAGAAGTAGTAGTCTAAGCATGAGAGCTGATTTATAAAGTAAATGTTAAATTAGCTAATCTCTTGACCATTAGGCAGATTAAGGAACCATAAATCATGGCCTCACTCACTTGTGAATACACCTCATAATCTTTACTTAAACGCCTAAAT
>NZ_JAAHGT010000780.1 GCF_010672385.1 Okeania sp. SIO2F4 | reverse complement strand
CAGAAGTCGCAAGTCAGAAGTAATCCCTGACGATCGTTTGAGTATTTTTCAATGTCCTAATCTTTGCTTCGACTGCTATATGGGAAGATTGAACGCCCAAACAGTTAATTCAACCCCTCTCCCCACACTCCCCACACTTCCCACACTTCCCCCTCTCCCCCCTCTCCCCACACTTCCCACACTTCCCACACTTCCCACACTCCCCACACTCCCCCTTCTCCGGTTTTACAACCCACTGCATTTATCTTGAGCAGAAATAGTCACTCCGATAAATGGAGATGTACCTCCTGCTAACCTAGTTAAAATATCTGTAATTGCACTAATTTGACGCTTAGTCACAACATATTCATTGACTGTTTTTTGCCACTCCGAATCATTAGCAGGTAAAATCATGCCATAAGAAATACAGATAAGTGGTCTGTTTAGTTCTAAAGCATATTGATTTTCTTTTAATCCTTGTCGGAATGCTTCTCCTACTAATAAAATCCCGTCACTAGCAAAAGCATCTATTGTACCTGATATGGCATCTTTAACTGCAGTTTCTCTTCCCGATGCTCCTTGATCAACTTTTTGGTCTGCCAGTTGATATCGACTATCAATAAATTTTTGTGTAAGAGAATCATTAGACCTCTCCAGAAAAGAGGGAACACTTAACTGGGAACAGGGAACAGGGGGGATTAATTGATAATTTATGGATAAGAATTGATTTTATTTTTCATTTTTGGAGAAGTCTATTGAGAACCCCGATTACAATTCCTTCCAGAAATCCATCTGGATTAACTGTTAATCTTCTGTCTGGTTTCATCATTAAATATGTACCAGCCGTGAAGAAACGTTCAGAATAAATAACTCCTGTTGGTGGATTTTTTCTAATAGTATTAGGACCACATTCTATATGAACTCGATTATTAGCTACACTGCGATGACGTCCTTGCTCTGAATCTTCATCAAGAATAGTTTCTAATTTTTCTATAGTAATAGTTCTGTTTAATTTTTGTTCTAAATCTTCTTTAAATCCATTCATTAATTCTAGACAAATTCCTTCCCATTTACCTCCATAAATATAACCGAAAGGAGCAGCATCTTTTCTCATTCCAACTTTTAGCACTCCAGTTTGTTGAATTTCTTGTAATACTCCTTGTGCCCTTGCACATCCAGAATTTATGACAGCAAATATAAGACTAAATATGATTATTGTTAGTTTTTTTTTCATGGTTGACCTCACATTAAAATCATTCATATCATCCTTGCTCAAATCATCTACAGTTTTTTGTTCGATAATCAAAAATTATACAATAAAATGAACAAATGTCAAGTTTTTAAAATTAAAAAATAAGGAAGGTGGAATAGATATCTTGAAAATAAAAAATAAGGTCAAATATTTTTCACAAATTAGACAAAAACTATACGCCAATAAATTAGGTATAAAAATATATTAATGACTACCAAAAAGGAACAAAAATAATTATTGAGATTACTTATTAAAAGCTCATAAAACTAATATAAAAAGCTCAAAAAATAAAACAGGCAATAATGGTCAGCATCCCTAATGCGATACTGCTGACACAACACTTCGCGATCGCCAAAACATAAAAACAATTAATTAAACCAGGAGGGGAGTTTTCTTTGACATCCTCCCCGATCTAAAGGCAGAGATTCCTACCTGACTCCTAGCAATAGTCTAATTATTTGTAGCAAACATTTATCACGCCCGGTATTAGTGGTCAGGATATTTAGTCAATTGTCAGGAGGTAATACCGTTTTTCTCACTTTGCACGAAAGTGCGGATCTTCTCGCAACATTTTGATAAATAGACATAGGCGTGAAAAAGATATAGATTTTTTGTGGCTAGTAGGGAACACTTAACACTTAACACTTAACAGGGTATATATTTTCACGAAAAAAATACTAAAAATGATTTTGGAGAGTGAATTTTACAACTCTAGCTTGTCTTAAATAAACAGCAAGTTGATTTTCTGGAGAGGTCTAATAATTTATTTACTTGATAATTGCATATCTATATCCAACTATGAAGTAAGAAGACATTGAGAGTAGAGATGTTGTATGCAACTTCCCTATTTTGATAAATAATTTATTGATTTCATAATTGCATATCTATATCCAGTTATGAAGTAAGAAGACAAAGATACGCTTAGGGGTTCTACATAACAGACGAGTATGCCACTTAATTGTTCTAATAACTTACCAAGTTGCGTGGCTGTTTTTAACTAGACCTGCTGTAAATAAAACAATAGGAGAATTTTATGAACGAGCGTCGTCAAAAATCTTATTCCATTCGTGTTAATGCCGCTGAATTAGCCAGAAGTCGCCAATATCCAACCCATCAAGCTAATGGGGACGAAGAGCGCTACGCAGGCGATCGGTATTTCATGTCCTTTACCAAAGGTTTAATCCATAACCCCAACACAGGATTGTTACAAGATCCAAGAGACTTTGTAGAATTTCGCCGAGCTATCGATGATGGCTTCATCGATCCCTTTACTGATAGAGTTCGTCATGGTGCAAAATATAAGGTTGTTAATGGCAACATTGTAGAAGAGGAAAATCCGAATTTCCTTAATGGTTTTAGACAGTGGGAAGCTCCAACTGCAGGGGTTGTACACGATCTAGAAGGACCTGATGCTCAAGCAGTCACCATGGCTCCCGCACCACCATTATTAGATTTCACTGGAAACATAAACCTGGAACTGATTTTTGAGATGGCAGAGGTATATGAACTAGCAATTCTTCGCGATTTTCCTCTTAACGATTTTGAGAAAGGTGCAAAAAATGAAAATTTGAAAGCATCAATTGCTCGCCTCAATAAACTTGGTTACGTCCAAAATCAAAATGGACGACCCCGAAAAGTCAACCAGAAAAGAAAAAGAGTCAGCCAGAAAGGAAAACTCGACCTACAGACAGTATTTCGTGGGTCTTCTCCAGGGGTAGAAGTGGGACCTTACCTGTCTCAATTTTTGCTAATTGGTAACAAAGCCGTCAACGGAGAGGATGGTGTCACTACAGGAAAAATCGCCTATGGTGTTCTGGAAATCAACCAAAAAGTTCCCATAGCGACGCCAGGAACAGACTATATGACCGATTTTACAAAGTATGTTGAAGTTCAGCGGGGTATTGCACAGCCACGAGAAAGCTATGCTCCTGGACGTCGCTTTATTTCCACACCCCGCGACCTGGCAACCTATGTCCACTACGATGCCCTTTATGAAGCTTATCTCAATGCTTGTCTGATTCTGTTGGGAATGGGAACTCCTTTCGATCCTGGTTTCGATCATCTCTCTGGAGGTGGTGTAGCACCAACAGATCCAAAAACTCGCCGTCACGCTAATGGTTTTGCTCTTTATGGCGGTCCCCACATTTTGACCTTGGTGACTGAGGTAGCAACACGAGCGCTCAAGGCTGTTCGTTTCCAGAAGTTTAACAATCATATTCGCTTGCGACCAGAGGCTCTAGCAGCACGAGTTGAGCTGGTGCGTCGTAAAAATGAATGTGACAGTGCTATACAGAATGAATTTATCCCAGAAGCCTTGCTTAAATACGTTCAGGGGTTCCTAGATAAGCTAGAAAACAATGGAAATGGTGATTTAG
This sequence comes from Okeania sp. SIO2F4, assembly GCF_010672385.1. Lineage (GTDB taxonomy): Bacteria > Cyanobacteriota > Cyanobacteriia > Cyanobacteriales > Microcoleaceae > Trichodesmium. The sequence goes on along the minus strand of NZ_JAAHGT010000780.1, from coordinate 1,101 downwards.
CAACAAGTACTCTCGGAAATATTTCCGCAATAGCTGAAGGTAGTTATCTGCTACCAATGGCATTTCCTGAAGGATCTCCCATGCACCCTGCTTATGGTGCAGGACACGCTACCGTTGCTGGTGCTTGTGTAACCATTCTCAAGGCATTTTTTGACACCAGTGCAGTGCTTGTAAAGGATAGTAGTAACGAATATAGGTTCAAACGTATGGAGGAAGGTGATAAATTGGTTGCTTTCCGAGCAAATGATGCTGATAAAGGTAATACCTTGGTAGAAGACACAATTAATCATATTTCTGAAGCTCTAACTCTTGAGGGTGAACTGAATAAACTAGCAGCCAATATTTCCATTGGTCGAAACATGGCAGGAGTTCACTACTTCACCGACTATTACGATAGCGTTCGCATGGGCGAGGAAATTGCCATTGGTATTCTTGAAGAACAGGCATTGACTTATCCTACAGATCCCTTTGTCTTCTCTGTACCAACCTTTGATGGTGAGGTTGTGAGAATTGGTCGGCGATGAATCATTAGGTACATAGGTGAAAAGGTTACTCTCAAAATAGTCTATCTTATAGTCTGATTTGATTGTAGGATAAATAGAAACAGAAGGAGGCGATCGCTTTTGAGAAAAATGGCGATCGCCTTCTTCCTCTAACAAGAGCGATTATTTTTTAACTTCCTCATAAATTTCTCTCGCACTTTTCTCCCCAAACATCTTCTCCTTTAACTCCAAATAATCTACCGACTGCGACATAGTTTCCCGACAGAAAAACGCAGCTTTAGCAATTCCCAAACTATTGATAATTGCCCGTACACTTTCACTTCTAACCAATGCCATTTCTGGCACAATTAACTTTTGATTCATCTTTAAATTTATCCCTCTAAAAAGAACCAACAATATTATTAACAAAAACTGTAGGATTTTGAACTATTATAGCTCCCTCATACCTTTTAATATGATGTCCGGATAATGAGCGATCAAAAAATTTTTGTTTGTAGTAGGGCTTTAGCCCTAAATTATAGAAGTTGCTCAAGCCCTACTACAAGCTTTAATTATAACTATTCAACCGGACATAATATAACATTACAGATAAAATATA
>NZ_JAAHGT010000078.1 GCF_010672385.1 Okeania sp. SIO2F4 | reverse complement strand
CTCGCTAATCGCAATTATTGAGTTGATATGGCTATTTTTGAGCTAGTTTTTAATAGTAAGTATCTATAATATTGATTTTACCGTAAAAATCAACTATCTTAAGTATTTGCGTTGGCGGAGGGAGCAAGTGCGGCAGCTATATCGCTCGCCAAAAGATAGTTATAGTAAGTGTTTTACTATTTTCGGAGATGTCTAATAGCTTCTAAATTAGCGATCGCTTGTGGCTTTTCTATTTTTGCCATCATCTGGAACATCTGCACTTTTTTCCTTTAAAATTGATTTTAGAGACACAATATCTTCAGCACTACGGACAAAACTCAATGATATCCAGTCTACCCCCTGAGACAAACCAAATTCTAAATCTTTTTTATCTTTTTGTGTCATCGAAGGCAAAAGCAAATTCAAACTTGGTAAATTCACTCCTTTACGACTTTTGAGCAAACCACCTGTAATTACTTTGCAAATTACAGCATTTCTCTCCACTGACTCAACTTGTAATTCTAATAACCCATCATCTAATAGTACCTGAGTCCCTCGTTTTGCTTCCTCTGCTAAATAGGGGTAGTCAATGCCAACTATTCCTGGTTGATGAATATTATTAGCTAATGGTACTAAAGTTAGTTGTGCTCCTTCTTCCAATGTTATTGCACCATCCGAGAGTTGACCCACTCTAATTTTTGGCCCTTGGAGGTCTTGTAAAATAGTAACAGGAGTATTCAACTCTTTAGATATGGAACGCAACAGAGAAACTGTGTGAGCATGGTCTTCATAGCTACCGTGGGAAAAATTTAGTCTTGCTACATTGAGACCTGCTTCAATTAATTGTTTAATTACTTCTGGAGAATTACTGGCAGGGCCAATAGTTGCCACAATTTTAGTCCGATGAAGTATAGACATAATAATTAATTGTCAAATTAGGGTATATTTTTTCTCTGACAGTCTACTATTATATATATATTTTTTCATTAGTTTTGCATAAATTGCATAGTTGGATTATCACCTTTTATTAACCTAATTTTAATCAACAAAGCTGACTGAAATAGCTAAATTTATACTTAATGAATTGGTATAAAAAAAATTAAAATTAAGGTTAGTTTAACCTCTACAAATTTTCAACAAGAGATTTGCCCATGGGAAGATTTGATTAAATTCAGAAATACAATGAGTCAATAGCTAATAGCTAATAATTCAATTACGACTCAGGATGCTAGTTCACAGATATTTGCGCAGCATTCCGCAGGAAATACTTACTAACCCACTTTTTTTGCCATTAAAACAATAGCAGCTCTGGCTTCAACTCGATACCTCACACCAATAACTTTTGTCGCTGTATCCAAATCATTAAAATCTCTAGGAGAAGAAAAAGCAGTATTAACAATTAAATACCAACTTTTCCCTCTTGGCAAAAGCGGTAACTCAAACATTAGAGGTTTCCAATAAGCATTCAACATAATATGAAAATATTCACCTCCTTTCTCCTCATCAGAGATGGCAGAAAGTAGCCCTGGATGCCTTAAACTAAAAGCCAAAGTCCGAGAACCTTCCCACCAATCAGGTTTACCTAAATGTACTCCATGCCAACTAATATTAGGTACTTCATTAGGGTGAATTTCTTCTTCTTTTATCCCTAAAGATAACTCTGATTTAATCTCTTCAAGATATAACTCTGGCGTACCCGCTCCCACAGTAGCTAAAACCTTATCAACCCGCATAATTTCTAACTCTTGGGTGAAATTAATAATCCCTTTGACAAATCGTAATAGATCGGTTTGTTTCTCAATTTGACTCCAATCAAACCAACTAAGTTCATTATTCTGACAATAACCATTATTATTACCCAATTGAGTTCGCCTAACTTCATCCCCCATTAATATCATTGGAGTACCCTGAGAAAAAAACAATATAGTGAAAAAATTCTTAATTTGTCGCAGTCTTAATACTTCAATTTTCTGCTTATTTGTAACTCCTTCTACTCCACAATTCCAGCTAAAATTATGATTCGCACCATCGCGATTATCCTCACAATTAGCTTCATTATGTTTTTCATTATAAGAAACTAAATCATTCATAGTAAAACCATCATGGCAAGTAATAAAATTAATACTATGATTTGGTTCCCGATCTAGTTGAGGATAAATATCAGGACTACCCATAATTCTTGCTGCCAACTTATCAACTATCTTGGGGTCACTCTTGACAAACTGACGAACATCATCACGATAATGTCCGTTCCATTCAGCAAAGCGATCGCCAATAAACGAACCCACCTGATAAAGACCTGCTGCATCCCATGCTTCAGCAATAATCTTAGTTCCTGCCAAAACCGGGTCAGACTCAATTGCCCACAAAACAGGAGGATCTTTCAAAGGATCGCCAGTCATACTCCGAGACATAACAGATGCCAAATCAAACCGGAACCCATCAACGTGCATTTCTCTAACCCAGTAACAAAGACAATCAATAATTAAGCGATGTACAAAAGGATTATTCGTATTGAAAGTATTGCCACAACCACTATAGTTAGTGTAGCAACTAGAATCATCTGCTTCCAGAATGTAATAAGCCGAATTTTCCAATCCTCGGAAAGAAACAGTCGGTCCGTTTTCATTACCCTCCGCAGTATGATTAAAGACCACATCCAAAATTACTTCTATTCCTGCTCTATGCAAAGCCTTAACCATATCTCGAAACTCATCCATCGCTCCGAAAATATCTTGGCGAGAACTATAACTGTGGTGAGGAGCAAAAAAAGCGATCGGACTATAACCCCAATAATTAATTAGAGGTTCACGCACATCTTGTTCATCAAATTGTTGTACGGGTAATAATTCCACCGCAGTAATTCCCAACTCCTTGAGATAAGGAATTTTTTCTATTAACCCAGCAAAAGTACCCCGTTTTTCAGGAGCAACGCCAGAATTAGGATTACGAGTAAATCCACCAACGTGCATCTCATAGATAACTGTAGCACCATAGGGAATTTCTAGGGGTTTGTCATCCTCCCAGTCATAAGTAGTTGGGTCAACTACTACCCCTTTGAGAGCGTTAGCACAGTTATCACCATAACCCGTAGCAGCTTCACGACTATATTTTTCCTGTCCCACGACAACTCTAGCGTAAGGGTCAAGTAATACCTTTGTACCATCAAACCGATGACCTTTTTCTGGGTTAAAAGGTCCATAGACTCGATAAGCATATATTTGTCCCGCTCCAATACCAGAAATAAAAATGTGCCAGTAATGATGAGTTCTGTGTTGTTTTGGGTCAAGTAAAATTACTCGCTCTGGTTTAACTGCTAATGGTTCATCAAATAGTAATAATTCTATTGCTGTAGCATTTTTGGAGTAGATCGAAAAATTTACTCCTTCGGGGTCTTGAGATACAGTGGCACCAATAGGAAAACTATTACCGGGTAAGATATTAAGATTCATAATGTTTAACTTATTAATTGTTAGATAACTTGAGTAATTTTATACAATAAAAATAGATGTAGATATTTAAAAAAAATTTGGGAGTAAAAATTTATGTATGAAAAAATTTTAGTTGCCATCGATACATCTGCCATTGGCGATCGCGTCTTTGATACAGCCCTAAAGTTAGCAAAAATTGGTAACTCAAATCTGATGTTAGTTCATATTCTCTCGGAGGAAGCAGAAGAAAGTCCTATCAGCTTTTGGCCAATGAATATTGGTTACGATCCAGAGATGATGAAAGAATATCATCAGCTTTGGGAAAAGTTTGAGCAAGAATGTTTACAAATGTTGCAATCAAAAGCAAGTGCAGCAAAAGATGTTGGCTTTCAAACAGAATTTACCCAAGTCAGAGGTAATCCTGGTCGGGAAATCTGTAAACTAGCCCAAGAATGGAGTGCTGATTTAATTGTTATGGGACGTCGTGGACATTCAGTTTTTAGTGAATTGGTATTGGGTAGTGTCAGTAATTATGTTATCCACCGTGCTCATTGTTCTGTTCATGTTGTACAGGATTAGCTTTTTTTTAGTTAGTAATAAGCAATTATTCATTACTAAATATCAATGAATAATTGCTGAAGGTATGAGTTTATAATAACAATTTATGGAATATTGAGGTCGAAGTAAAAGTTAGTAAGTTATTAAAAATTAGGAGTACAATATGAATCGACTAAAACATTATTTTCTGAAGATAAGAGATATATAAATAAAATTTTTCAAGATATAAGGAGTATATATTTTGTTCGGCAGTACACCTATTCCTATTGTAAGTATTTAGCTGTCAGTTATTAGCCATTAGCTGATAGCCAGATGAAGTCTGAATAATGATAAGTAGGTAGGCGTTAAAATTTATTTTTATATGAAGGCAGAAGGGAAGAGCTTTTAGAGCTACTTTACTTTTTGTTACATCGTTAGTTTTTTTTCGTGCCTACCTACTTAATTAAAAATATGAGTAAAAGCACATAGTTTACCGAATAATTAATAATTAAATAATTCAGGTTCAAAGCTTCCCTTTTCAAGGAAAAAAGGCGGTTGTTTTGTTTTACTGGCGTATAACTTTCCTCTCGGAATGCTTTTCATGTCGCGCAGCGTTTCATGAATTCGGTGGCTTGCCAACTTAAATTGGAGATTGGCTCTGCAAGAGCAGGTTTCCCTTCCCTCTGGTCTCGAAGGACAAGCCATATCCAATCGACCAAGAGAAAAGAAAAATTTTCCCCTTTTGCGTCAATCCTTATATTACAGTCAAGGTAATTGTTTCGGCTGTCACCGACATGAAAATTATTAATTGCTGAACAGACCCTATCTATTTGTCGTTAATTTTTATTACGGACGGCTAATCGCTGATAGCTGAATGCTTATCAATTGAGATGTAATACCAATTTTATAAATTTTTGCTACAAATATTTGGACTGTTTCTAGTAGTCAATAGTCAATAGTCAGTAGTCAGTAGAAGCCGTTTTTATTATCATTTTTTTCTATGAAACAATCTATTCTAGTAAATTTGCATCTGACTTAAACTACTTTGGTTGACTAAAATATTCGTAACATGCTTTTTTCACGCTTGGTATAAATTAAGGTAATACTTTTATTTAAACTATCTCGAAAATATAGATTTTTTTCTGATAATTCGGATACAATAATTAGTATCAGCCAAAATAATTAACTTTTTAGCAAATTATGTATCAAAAAATTCTAGCAGCAATGGACACATCAACAGTAGGCGATCGGGTTTTTGCCACTGCTTTGAACTTAGCAAAACTCAACAATTCCCACTTAAAACTATTGCACGTTTTATCTCCAGAAGAAGAAGACAGTCCCATTAGCTTTGGAGTAGTTTCTAGGGAATTTAACAAAGAATTGATTGCAAAATATCGACAAAAATGGGAAGATTTTGAAAAACAATGTCTAGAAATGTTGCAGTCACGGGTTAACGAAGCTACGACAGCAGACGTAAGTACAGAATTTATCCAAGCTGAAGGTGTACCAGGTAAGCAAATATGTAAAATTGCCGAGGAGTGGGGTGCTGAACTAATAGTTATGGGTCGTAGAGGACATTCTGTTTTTAGCGAACTGGTTATAGGTAGTGTGAGTAGTTATGTAATTCACCGTGCTAAATGTTCAGTATTAGTTGTGCAAGATTAGCTTTTCAGTCTACTGGACTGACATATCTAAAACTGTGCAGACCGCTTTTTTTGTATAATTCTTGTTATAAGAAGGTTTGACCATTTTTTTCTAATGCAACATTTAATATCATGTCTCATTAAATAACTGTAATAAACAATCTTTCTCCAACTTCGTAGGGACGTTCCATGCAAAGTCCCTACACTGGGGTTAATTAATGTTACTTGATATAAGGAGTGTCAGTCCACTACACCAATAGCGCTATTGGCCATTTGGGAAAGTTTTTTTCTCTCGCTTTTCTCTAATAAACTTCCTAAATTTGGATGAAAATAAATAGATATTGCCCACCAAGCAATATATGTAAACTGAGCGCATTCAAACCAGGTAATAGTAAAAACTAAATAGGCAATTCCTACTACCAACATTTTTCGGTCTGACGATCTGACCAGGAGAAAAATATAATATCCCCACAATGCTGTATAAGATAGCATTCCCAAAATGCCAACAGATAAAATAGTATCTAAAATTAAATTATGAGCTTTATAGGTAATCAAAGGTAAAGTACGCAGTTTTCCATTTTTATCAATTACATCGTAACTGACATTACCCAAACGAACTACATTTGGCGTGTTTTTTTTCGATTTTATATTCGGATAAGCAATACCGAAACCATTGAAACCCCACCCAAATAAAGGTCGTTTCTTGATGCCACGACTTGCTAACTGCCACAGGTATATTCTGTCTGAGGTCATTTGTTTGAGGAGAGAGAAACCAGAAATTTGTCTGTATCTGGTGGTAGTAGTAAAACTAATAACCACTAGAAAAACTAAAACGATGGGGATTAGTCGTCGATAGTATTTCCTTCCTAACAAGCATAAAATTCCTAGTATGAAAACAATAAGAGTCATTCGAGTGTTGGCCAACAGTAGCGCTATAGTTATGGGAATTATTATCGCCACGGTTCTCTTCAACGACACCCATCTAAGCTGTATGCTAGCAACTGCCATAACTCCAATTGTTGCCAACACAAATGCTGCATGACCGCGATGAGAGTATAAACCTATAGGTTGATGATTCTGAAAAATAGTGCTGACTAGGATGTTATCTCGCAATAATTTTCCGGTTGTTGCAGTGTAGTCAATGCGCCAGTCGATAAGTTGGGGAAAGGTACTGAAAGCAAGAATGATGCCACCAATGAAAAAACCGTATAGTTGAGCTAGCAGTAATTGTGGATATCGTCTTAAGATAAGGGTATTGCTGAGAGTGAAAGTAGCGACAAGCAACCAGTAGAGCAAACCATCTCCCATCTGGTCTTGACCAAATAGAGAGCGGATGGGAAACGGACTGAGGAAAGTAGAAATGATACCCGTGCAGAGAAACAGCAACCACAATACTGCTGAAATTTTCCAAGACCGAGGAATTGTCAGAGCTGACTTTTTATCCCACAAAATACAGAGGTTAAATAAGGTGATGAGTAAAATCGCCAACACTTTTGGTTGAGTCCAAATTTCACCCCTGCTCACTCCCCAAGGATCGATAATAATGATACTGAGGCAAAAAATTAAAGTGTAGAAGCTCTTCACTATTAGATATCTCCAGAAAATAGGGAGGCAGAGACCTTGCATGCAAAGTCCCTACAGTTGTTGTGGAAATCAGGAAATTTCGTTGATAAACTCGGTTTCTGCGTAACTTCTAACAAAGGTGTCTATTTTGGTTTATTGTTACGGTTTTTTAGTGTAGCGATCGCTCCTACTCCTAGCATTAATAGAGCAAAAGCTGAAGTAGGTTCGGGAACTGTTTGTAGAGTAGTATTGGAAGTATTGTCGCGATCGCTAGAATCTAGATATTCTTGTGATTCCATTTGCTCAAGGATGTCTGCATAACTTTGGTCGTTGTTTTCTATATAGTCAGTTGCAGAAGAGCTTCTGCTGCGACATCCACCGCCACCGCTACCACCAGAGCAAGATGGTTTAGGAGGTTTCGGACGTTTGGGTTTTGGTTTGGGGGTTTGTTTCTGACAAATACCGTTTATTAAACTTGTACTTAGTTTTCCAGTCTTCTGTAAAGATCCCCAAAATCCTCCACTGCTAACGTTAATCACTCTGCCTCTCTTTGTAACTAGACAGGATTTTCTGAGGTCATCTATGGAGTAATATTTATATTTCCAACCCCACCTGACACCATTGTAAATAGTGACTTTCTGCGGGTTTTTTATATCCGCTTTAGCTAGATAAAGTTCTGCTATCGAGTAAAAATCTTTTTTGAGATATTTCTTGCGATAGGGGCGGTCTCCAAAATAGCCGTTGTTTCCCATATTAAAAGGATTCGATCCTAGATAAGGGTGTATATCATTTTTCTTCGTACTAGGATTAATGTTATCAATATAGGTTGTACGTTGACCTACTCTTTCAGTAGTTGCTGGGAAATTAGTGATTACTCTTTGAATCCAGTATAAATTAGGTGCTTTCAAACTCGGAAACTTTATATCTCTTGGTTTAGGATCTGCTGTTTTGACTTTTTTACCTCTTTGTCCTGGACGGTAAAAGAACTCAAGCACAGCACCAACCCCTCCTGCGTTATTTCGTATAAGATTTCTTTGTGGAAGACCTTTACCATAACATATCTTGCGTCTCCCACAAGCATAGTTATTTGTGACATTAAAGCTTCCTTTTAAATTACGCCCTTTTGTAAAAGTCCAACCTTCGTTCATGTAAGGTTTTAAGTCCTCTAAAAGTCCTGCTGTACCTCCTCTTTTAATTGGAGTAAGGAATGGTGAAAAGTTTTTTGGCGACCAAGGAGTTAATGGATCGCTTGCACCTAAAGTTGTTACGCCTATTCCTCCTAGTTTGCGGGATTTATCGTAAAAGAAGGAGTAATCAGACAAATTTTTGACTTTAGTTTTTTGGTTAATTGTGAAAGCAAGAGTTGATTCTGGAGTTATTGCGATTAACAATGGAGTTGATCAAAGCAATAGTAGACATTGCTGAAGTTTCTGTTTGATTAACATAATTATTCCTCAAAAGCTAGATAACAATTTCTGTTTTTTTAGACTATTAAAGTGGAGTTAAATAGATGGATCGACTAGCTGAAATTCTAGAGGAGGTAAGACAACTTCTCCTGTCCAAATGTTGTTAAGTATTTTGTCACCCACACCAGAAAATCCAACTGTCATAACAGATAGATCGCTTCCATAAGTAAACTCTAAATGATAGGTTTTTGCTCCAACTGGTCTAAATGTCCACCCCATAGTTCGGGTACCAAGGCGACATTCATATTCCTTTACATTGTAGGCAACAACGTAATAGTCAACAAAACTTACTGTTTCTCCTGGCTGAGATAACCGAAACTCAGATTCTACAGGTTGACCTATCCAATCTGAAAATCCACCTCTAGGGATGATTCGACCATTAACCTCTTTTAGAGATGCTATTAAACCATCCCCAAAGTCGAAGTAAAAGGTATTAGATGTGTTGTTTGTCACCACAATCTCAAACTCTACTTCTGTCATGGCATTTTCCTCTTTAGAAGGAAGAGGAATCACAGAATTTTTTAATCGAGTTTCAAAGCGAATACCATTCACTTCTACTGCTGTTGTACTAGGTTTTTCTTCTGTCATTTTAGCTAAGTTAATTAGTGGATAATTGATGACTTAAATAGCAATGATACTAGCAAAAAAAATCATCAGAAATCGAACTGTAATGTTCATTTAATTGACTCCATTTATATCAATAAAGGAGTCAATTACACCAATAGTATACATTGCTTATTTTTCTGTTTGATTGACATAATTATTCCTCTGACTGCGATAAAATTGCTGTCATTAATATTTCCTATATATTACCTATATCAGCCGATAAAATCTACAGTAATTTTACTGAATTTAAAATTTATTTATTGTCTCAAAAAATATTGATTATACTGTAAGAGTTCGGTTGTAGCGATCGCCATCATACCAATTTTTCTCTAACTATTGACTAAATAAACTTCTACAAACGGAGTTAATATTTGACCAGTCCACAATCCTTCTATTACTTGAGTTTGTTTATTAACAAAATCATAAAATTCATTCTTATCTATTTGATTGTGATAAATTAATCGAAGCTGATATTTTCCCGATCTGAGAGGTTGAAAAATAAATGCACCTCCGTTAAAACCCATGCTAATTCCATAATTGTTGCCACAAAGCCAACAGATTTTGGTATCAAGAAAAAAGCTGGTACTTTCTCCAGGCATAGTTATAGAAAAATCTGATTCTAAGGGCTGTTCTGGATGAAGCCAGCCCCCTTCAAATGGAATATTTTTCCCGTTTTCTACTTTAATAATTTCAGGAAATAATGCCAAATAAAAACTAAAGTAAAGAGGGCGATCGCTATTATTAGTAATCCTAATTCCTATCTCCACCGAATATCCTGGGGAAGGATGTAAGGGCGGTGTTAATAGATGTTTTCCTATGTATGAAAGTATGAAAGTTTTTGAAGAATGTCTTTTTTGGGCAGAGTTAATACTCGTTTGGGTACAATGGTTTCAAAGCGAATACCATTTACTTCTATAAAGTTGTTTTCATTCATATTTCCTAGATATTACCTGTATCAGCCAATAAAATCTACAGTAATCTTACAGGACTTTAGATTTATTTAATGTCTCTAAACATCTGTATTTCCTCTCTAGTTTTACCGATTTATTTGTGATAATAATCAGAAAACTGGTTGCAAATCACATTAGTGAATATTTTTTTCAAGGGAACGTTTTTAGTTACTATATAGATGACTTATAACTTTAAAAGTGTTCCGAAAATTAGTTTACTTAAAATGACTAGATTTCTAAATATAATTCTACAAAAGGAACTAATACCATTCCTCTCCAAAGCTTTTTGAATGAGATTCCCTCTTTTGTAATCCGGTCATATACTGTTGTTTCTACAGATTTATTTTTATATGTTAATTGAAGTAAATATCTACCTGCTTTGAGATTGTCAAAAATCCAATACCCTCCATCTCCAGCAGCTATTTTGAGTTTAAATTTGTCATTTTTTTTCCACAATAATTTGGCATTAGGAAAGAAAGTAATACTTTCTCCTGGTACTGCTAAAAGCAGGTCTGAGACTAATATCCTTTTTAAAAAATTGCTGGTGTAATGCTTCTTAACTATTTGCCAATTTGGGGTGATAAGTTGAGGAATTAGTGTGTTGTAAAAATTAAAATAAAAGTCAGTATTACTGTTATTTGTGATCCGAATACCAATTTGTACTGATGTTTCTACACCATCTTTTTTCTCTGGTAAGCTTAAGACTGTTTCTGGCAATGTAGTTTCAAAGCGGATGCCATCTACTTCTATTGCTTTATCATTTTGCTTGGCGAGTTCAACCAAACGTATATTTACAAAAGAAGTTGTTAAGCGATCGCCTTTTATTGTTTTTTTATTTATCGTCTGGAAAGGAAACTTTACAGTCTTAAGTTTTGTTTTATTGCTAGATTCATACATAAATCTGAGCTGATAATTTCCCGGTTTTAGTGCATCAAAAAATGAGTTATTAGTTGGCAAGTGTAACTGTAGTAAATCTTTTTCCCAAGAAACTCTAGCAGCAATGGGGATGGATGTTGCTGTTTTGGGACTCAACCACGAAATATCTCTTCTGGCAAGATCGTCAATTAAACTTGACATAAAATCGACTACTTTATTGACCAAGTTATCTCTTCGATAAATTATGTTATCTTCTGCATATATTTCTCTATTTTTGGTGGTTAATTTTCTCTCCAAAACTTTACCATCGGATGACATTAGTTCTGGAGTAATTATTGGATCGGGATAAATTTTCCAAGGTTTTGCTCTCTGATTAGTCAACTTCAGCCATAATTTAAAAGAAATATTTGCCAGTATATTTGCCAGTGGCGTTCTTTCTAGAATGGGTAATACTATCAAGTCTGGTTCCCATATTTCTAGGAAGATTCCATTTGCTGGATCGAGACTATTGCTAAAAGGTTCTTGTGATTTCATTTTGCTTAGGTATTACTTGAGCAATCTTACTGAATTTAAAATTTATTTATTGTTTCAAAAAGTATTAATTGCCATGTAATAATTTCAGTTGTAGCGATCGCCATCATACCAATTTTTCCCTAATTATTGACTAAGCAAATATCTACAAATGGAGTTAATACTTGACCCGTCCACAATCTTTCTATTACTTGAGTTTGTTTGTTAAGAAAGTCATAGCATTCTGCAGTATCTTTCTGATGTTCATATATCATCCGAACCTGGTATCGTTCTGAATGGAGAGGTTGAATAAGTAATCTCTAACCTCCAAATGAGGTAGTAAAACCATAGTTTTTACCACAAAGCCAACAGATATTGGCATCAAAAAAAAAGCTGATACTTTCTCCCGGTATAGCTAAAATAAAATCAGATTTTAGTGGTGCAACAAGGCCAAACCACCCTATATCAAATGGTACACTTACACCATCTTTAGCCCTAATAATCTCAGGAAATAATGCCAAATAAAAACTCAAGTAAAGAGAGCGATCGCTATTATTGGTAATCCTAATTCCTATCTCCACGGGATATCCTGGTGACGGATGTAATGGTGGTGTTAATAGGTGCTTTCCTATGTCCGAAAGTTTTTGAAGAATGTCTTTTTTGGGCAGAGTTAATACTCGTTTGGGTACAAGGGTTTCAAAACGAATACCATTGACTTCGATAAAATTGCTGCCATTCATATTTCCTAGAAATTACCTGTATTAGTTAATAAAATCTACAGTAATCTTACTGAATTTAAAATTTATTTATTGTCTCAAAAAATATTGATTATACTGTGAAAGTTTGGTTGTAGCGATCGCTATCAGAGCAAAATTCCTATCAAGACAGAATAATCCAAAACTTAAAAAATGGAGTAGCTGCTAAGACAATAAATTTTGCCTACTGATAACTGAATTAATAACCAATCACCTTAATAATTCTTTCCTTTGCACCCAATTTCAGCAAGCGATCGCCCTTATCATCTTGCCCATAAACTTTCACGCGATCGGCAATCATTCCAAACACCCTACCATCAGTTGTCAACATCTGAACCAGAACATCTGAACCACCAACAACTATCCCTGCCAAAGTATCAGTTTGCCTAGTAAACTGAAAAGCATTTTGACCAATACCACCACGATTAGCTACTCGCAAAGCAGCAACAGGAATTTGCTTACCATAACTCTGTTCAGAAACTAACAATAAATTACTTTCTCCACTTAAACTCACACAACCAACTAACTCTTCTTGTTTCCTTAATCTAGTTGCTTGAGAACCTTGAGCAGTACGCCCCATTAATGGTAATTGCTCGTCATCTATTTCTAATCTTAATAATCGCCCACCAGAAGTTGCTAAAACCACTTGTTCACCAATTTTACCCAGATTAGCATAACGTAATTCATCATCTTCTTTAAGTTTAATTACTGTCACACCACGATTTGTCAGCTCACTTAAATCAGACAAAGATAAACGTTTAATTTTACCATTTTGAGTCAACATGATTAAGTCTTTATTTTGCTCTTCTTCATTTAAAACAAATTGAGCAACAATAATTTCACGACGAGAATCTTGAATTTCTTTTGTTGCAGATGGTGGTAGTAAAGTTACTAAAGGTACGCCTTTATTTTCATTTCGTGTTGTTGAACGGTTAGAAGCAGCAGGAATATCATTTACTTTCAAAGGATATGCTTTACCAGTACGAGTTAATAATACTAAAGTTTTGTCAGTAGTTGCTTCAATTATATTAGTAGTAAAATCCTCACTATTTTCGATAGTAATATCATATTTTTTATCAATTTTATGTTTCTCAAATCCTTTAGAAGCAAGTCGTCTGATATATCCTCGGTGGGTAAATTCTATGACAACTTTTTCTATCGGTGGCGGTGCAGCTTCCAAAGTCAAAACTTGTGATTCAACTGTTGTACTTTTTGATCTTCTACTTCTACCTTTGGTTTGTCTATCTGTTTCTTTGTTACCTGTTTCTAGATTACTTTTGTGTTGAGAAATAGATGCAAGATTATCTGCACTTTTAGATTCTGCTTGAGAAATAATTCGAGTACGTCTGGGGTCGTTATATTTACGTTTTAGGGTGCGCAATTCTTTTTTCAGCGCTTTGAGGAGTTGATGGCGATCGCTCAATAAATTTTCTAACTCTTGTATTTTCTGTATTAGTTGCTCATATTCTTCCTCTAACTTTTGTTTCTCTAAACCAGTTAGTCTACGCATTGGCATTGCTAAAATAGCATCTGCTTGATTTTCACTTAAACCCAAATTTTCTTGGAAGCTAACTTTAGCAGTGCTGCCATCAGGAGCATTTCTAAGAATATCAATTACTGTATCCAATTCTGTTAAAGCAGTGAGCAAACCCTCCACAATGTGACACCTAGTTTGAGCTATTTCTAACTCATGGGTGTAGTGACGGGTGAGAGTCTGTTCCCTAAAATTCAGAAATTCTTGTAATAGTGTTCGTAGAGATAACTGTCGTGGTTGCCCATCAACCAAAGCTAGCATAATCGCACCAAACTTAGAAAGTAAGTCAGTATGTTGGTAGAGATGGTGGAGTACAACACTAGGGTCAACTTCACGTTTAAGTTCGATGACAACTCTAATACCAGAGCGATCGCTTTCATCCCGCAGATCGGCAATACCTTCTATCTTGCCAGCATTAACTAAATCTGCCGTTTTTTCAATCCAACCTGCTTTATTAACTTGGAAAGGTAACTCTGTCACTACAATAGCCGTTTTTGTCCGTCTTCCACGACCTGTGGGAACTTGCTCAATACTGGCCACACCCCTGATGGGGATGCTACCTCGACCCTTAGTATAAGCATCAATAATTCCATCTGTGCTGACAATTTCTCCTCCAGTAGGAAAGTCTGGCCCAGGAATTAATTGAAATAGCTTTTGATCGGAAATATTGGGATTGTCAATTAAGGCAATAAGGCCATCTACTACCTCTCCTAAATTATGTGGTGGAACATTAGTCGCCATCCCTACAGCAATCCCAGAAGAACCATTTAGTAATAAAAATGGTAGTTGTGCAGGTAATACTTTAGGTTCTTGCTGGGAGCCATCAAAGTTGTTGCTAAAGTCAACTATAGCTTCACCAATTTCGGTAAGTAAACCTTCATTGCCAATAGATGCCAAGCGACTTTCTGTGTAACGCATGGCAGCAGCGGGGTCATTATCAATGGAGCCAAAGTTTCCGTGGCCATCAAGCAATGGATAACGAGTGGAAAAATTTTGAATCATCCGCACCATGGCATCATAAACAGCTTGGTCGCCGTGGGGATGATATTTACCCAGAACGTCTCCAACCACCCTAGCGCATTTCCGAAATGGTCTATCTGGAGTGAGACCAAGCTCGTGCATGGCGTATAATATTCGGCGATGAACTGGTTTTTGTCCATCTCTAACATCTGGCAGAGCTCGGCCAACAATCACACTCATGGCATATTCAAGATATGATTGCTGCATTTCGATATGGAGTGCTGTAGTAATAACTTGTCCGGAAAGTAAATTTAATTGTTTGGCCATGAGTTAGTATTTAGATAGGTAATAGGGAATATAAATTAGTATTAAACTGTACCTCACCACCCTAAAAATTGCTGTAAAATAATTAATTTGGAGAATTTTAGGCATATTGTTAGAGAATTCAGGCAAAGTAAATTTGATATGCTATTTTGCTAAGGCTAAGTTCTTAGATTCTGAAATAAACAGGAATTGAAATATAATTAGATAAGTACAAAGTTTTCCTACTCAAGGAAAGCATTTTTCTGAGATATTAGCCAGTTATTAAAACAGTTAAAAGTTATCATTTATTAAGACATAGCAGTGAGAAATGGGCGAAGTGCCACTAACATCACCACTAAATTATTGAAATAATATAGTTATTTAACTTAAGAATGAAATACTTTTTATGTTGAAATCCTTTGAGAGAAAGAAATGTCTGTCTCAATCTAAACTTAAACGACTATATATTTAAGTCTTAAACAAACTTGTTAAGAATATTAACTGTTGACTGATGACTAATATCTAATAAAAGATAAAGGATTTGCATGTCAACAAACCTGTGATTTAAACTCTAAGTTTATTGGCTAGAAAAAAACTAAGTTTCACCTCTTTTAGTAGGTTTGAAAAAAATTATTTGAGGGATTAAAACCTTTGATATTATCTCTTTATCGGTTCTATTTGTGGCTTGATTGATGTTATCTAACCTCAGCAAACATTATAATTAAGTATAGGAATATCAAATATTTAATTTGGTGCTGATAGTAAACTACGAAATTTAGTAAATGAGTAACTCAATAGATATCCATAATGGTAATTTTTTTCTCAGGTTCGGCAAATGGGCAGAAAAATGTTTGAAGATAGTAACTAACATAGCTCAAATCCTTCGATCATAATTGATTAGAGAAAAATTTATTTATGTTTAATTCAACACAAATTTTAGATGAAAACTCAAAATATTCCCTATCCAGTACCCCAAAGCTCAAGTGGTATTTTCAAGACTAGGCAAATCAAAATATTTGCTATGTTAGCTTATATCTAGTTGAAACTATGTCAAGATATAGTAAATTAACCTCAGTTATGCTGAAGGAATTTAACTATTACCTTTAGCATTACTAAATGCTTAAAGGCAAGTTCAATATCTTAATACAATATATTTCCTAATTTTCAAATTGTCAGTAAGTATGAGTTTTGAGATGATGGTTGATCTTTTGGAGTTGATTGTGCAAGTATTTACAGGATACTTGTTTAATCATAATAGCAGCTAGAAAAAAATATACTGTCAAGTGGTTTATCCTAATATTATCTGACTATTAGGCTTCTCTATGGGCATCTTAAAGTCCAAAAATTGACAGTGAAGTATTAGAAAAACGGCAGACAATAGCTGTTTATTAGTTTAGAAAGCCAATGTTTGAGTATTTAATTCGTTTTATTTGAAACAAATTAACCATTACTGGCTTATCCTATGTAATTTAGTCTAAACTCTATGATGGCAGTCCTTACACTCACAGGTATTTTAGCAGGAGACTTATATGAAAACTGTTTTAATTGTAGAAGACGATCAGGTTAATGCTAGGGTTTTTTCCAAGATTTTGACTAAAAGAGGCGGTTTAGCTGTTAAACATACAGAAGATGTGGAAGAAGTAGTGAAAATGGCTAAGTCAAAGGAAGCAGATTTGATTTTGATGGATGTTTCTCTAGCTCGTAGCGTTTATCAAGGTAAAGCTGTTGATGGCATTAAAATTACTCAAATTCTTAAAGCTGACCCTCAAACAGATAAACTACCAATTATATTAGTGACCGCTCATGCTATGGCAGGCGATCGAGAATCTTTTTTGCGAGAAAGTGGCGCTGACGGTTATATTTCTAAGCCAGTAGTGGATCATCAAGAGTTCATAAATCAGATCAAGTCATTGCTCCCAAATGATTGATTCCGGGAAAAATGGCCTCGAAACTTTGGAGTTAAAATAGATGAGATTTCAATCATTAATCATTAATAATTAATAATTAATAATTACCTCTTCTTAAAACATTGAGGATTGGTTAAAAGGAAATTTTTTTCTTTTTTATCCCTGAAAGTAGAGGCTTGAAACCTTAATTTTTCAGTAAAAGCAGAAGCTTAAATCTTACCTGAATCTACTTAAACATACTTTTTTTTTCAAGACTTACTATAATATAGATAGCAATCCGCCCATAGGTTGCGATCAATTAAAAAGTAAATAAAAAAACTGAAACTCCCATCTGTTGCCTGTAGCAATAGTGCCTATTCCCTAAAAAGCAGCAATATTTTTGACACGAATAAAATAGGATTGCTATAGTCAATATTAATTTTACTCTTAAAACATTTAGGTGGAGTTTCGACTTAGTTAACAATTTACGTTATTTTAGCGATATAATACGGTAGTTATCTTCATATATTTGAACAGGGTGAAATTTGTATCTTGTGCACTAATCCCTGCTTAAACATTTCTGGGGTGTCTATCTATAATATAGACCTCTCCAAAAATCCCGCTCGTTACCCTCAAAGGAGGAGTGAGCGGCAAAAGAACCAAATGAATAATAATGTCTATTGACAAAGACTTAAATTTAGGTATGCTTAGTTGACAGATGCGGCCATTGCAAAACCCGTCAATGCCTGTGGATGACTAACCGCCGACGGCCTCAGTAGAAGGTGGTCATATCCCGCGTTGGCGTAAGACGCAAGCGGTGCGACCCCGCGCCGCCGACAGCTCGCTTGCGGAATGCTGACCAAGAGAGGGAATACGCACTCCTGTGAGGGAATGCTGACCAAGAGACAGGAAGTAAACATCAATTTGTCACGCTACGTGACGCTTTGTATCAGTTTTATGAAGCAGGAATGTCCTAACATATTTGCGTAGCGCTATATAGCTAGGGCTTGCTGATTAAATCTAAAAGCATTGAAATATAAAGACAAGTGCCTTTTTGGGGCCTTTAAAAAGTGCGCCTGTTTCAGTGTAAAAAGCTCAAAAAGTTAGTATTTTAGGCCAGAGTATGGCAGAAAAATCACTCTGACAATTCTTACTCCTACCTCCTCGCTCCTTCCCATTTCTCCTGTCTCCTGTCTCCTGACTCCTGACTCCTACCCAT
>NZ_JAAHGT010000779.1 GCF_010672385.1 Okeania sp. SIO2F4 | reverse complement strand
CTTGCCATTTTTGACCTGCTCTGATACTTTCTATCAGAGCATCAAATTTATAACCTGAGAAAAATAATGCTTCTGAAACAGCAGTCATACTATTAATATCTGCCCGATGTTTTTCAGCAGTTGCTACTTGTTTTTGAAATATTGTTTTCTGCCAAAAACCTAATGCAGCAATAGTTGACAGTGACATTGATATAATTCCTACGATTGCTGCTGCTAGTTGTCGTTTTAAGACTATATTTAGTTGGGCTTGGCTAATTATTCTATCTGTTTCTGCCTGATTCTTGGCAATTTCAGCTTGTTTTATTTCCAGTTCAGCCTGGTTTAATCTCTCTTCTAAGTTAAACCTTTTACGAATAGGTTTTACTACATAATCGTGAACTAGCTGGTAGTGTTTTTCATTGAACTCTTTGCGGATAAATAATAACCCTGAGTCTATTAATATTTCTAAAATTAAGTGAAGCAGTTTTTTGCTTTCTTGAAGATAATTCAGTTGATTTTCAATAAAATTTTTAGATTGATTTTTTCCTGCAAAATTTGGTTTGATAAATTTTTGAATTATTTCTAATAATTCTGTTTCGGTTCGACTAGCTCTGGTTAAATTATCATTAGTCAGTGTAAATAAAATTTGCATAGTAGCTTCTTCATTTTCCTTGCCACAATCTACAATTACTTGGTCTAAAAACTTTTTGATCAGTTTTTCTTTCGCCTTTTGCGGATTAATGCCGAATTTTTTTTGAAATTGCTCTAAGGTTTGAATAGGGGGTTTTTCTTCTTGTAGTTGGCTTCCTACTACTTGTAATTCTATCGGGCGAATTTGCTGTTTTTCATCTGCTAAACCATCAACAATTGCATCAATTAATTGTGGTTCTAAATTAAATTTCGATCTTTTGGTTAAGCATTCTATAACAGCATAAGCATCTTCTCTAGAAAAATCTCTTAAATGGTAACGAATCTGTTTGTCTAAAATATTGTTATTAATGACATCTAGATAATTGATAAAGTCACATTCTAATAAATAATGTAAATAATCTTCCCTCATGGAGAAAATTACTTTTACAAAGGGAATATTTAGACAATTATGCAGAAATGTATAGAATGCTTCTCTCTCTTCAGTTGTATTACTAATAAAGAAAAATTCTTCAAATTGATCGAATACTATTACTGTTAATAAATTATTCTCTACATTGTTTTTTAATTGGGCTATAATTGATAATTCCATCAATTGGAATTTATCTGTAATAGCGGATAAATACGGAGTAATTTTTTCTACTTCTGTACTATAGTTTTTTGATTGCGAAGGAGAGATAAAGTCTTGATTTTCTGTATAATTTATTTCTGGCTTTATGATATTTTTATCATTAAATTTTTTCTCTTTTTTTTGTAATGCTTTTTCCAGAGAATGTGCTAATTCTCCTAGCCAATCACTATATAGTTGTACTACTACTGGTATAGTATCTCGTGCAGAAATAATAATATTGTTTAAAGCTGGTACTAATCCTGCATTAACTAAAGAACTTTTTCCTACACCAGAGCGACCATGAATAACTGTTAATCTATAGTCATCTCGACTTATTCTTTCCAGGAGATTATTAATATCTTTTTGACGACTAGAGGCAGTTATTTCTGAGGGTAAAGTATTCTGGTAATCTAATGATTCTTTGATATAACTTTGTTTTTGTGGTTGCAACTGAGATGCACCAATAAAGGCTAAAAGTCCGTATTGGTGAGCAATTTTCCTCTGGCTTGTTTTTAAGCGGAATGCTTGTAAATATTTTCCTTGCTCATAATAAAGCGATCGTAATTCTGTTAAAATCTCCAGATAAAGTTTTGGGTCTCTGTTTTCTGAAGTTTTCAAACTATTTTGAATTGCATTTTTCTCTGTTGCTTTAGCAAATTCTAGATATTGAATTGCTTCTCCTGGACGATCTAATTTTTTGACGCTTTTTGCTAGTAAAAATAAGTATTTATTTTTTTCCGTTGGTAATGTTATATTTTTCGCATAAAATAAAATATTAAGTGCTCTTTCAGATAGCTTCTGAGCTTGAACCCAATTTAGTTTTTCCAGGGCAACTTCTGCCAAAAAACCGTAATCTTGTGCTATTTGCAACTCATTTCCATATTCGTGATGTATTCTTAGTCCTTCTAAGGCAATAGCTTCTAATGCTCCCCAAGCTTTCATCTGCTTTGTCACTTGTCCTAATGTTGTGATTACCTCAGCTACTAAGGCAAAACTATTAACTTTTTCAAAAAGCTGTTTCGATGCTTGAAGTTTCAGTTTTGCTTCTTCTAGTTCTTGACAATTATCTAGGAGATTTTGAGTTGATTTAAGATAATAACATAAGGCAATATTATATAAAACTATTCCTTGTTGTTCCAGGATAAATCTCTGGCTAATGATTGGTAATTTAGCATATTCTGGTTGATGCAGATAACATTGCTCCCTCACTTCATACTTCCACAAATTTAGGCTTTCTTGATAATGAGCAATAGCAGCATCTATCTCCTCATTGTAGTAGTTATCTCGACCAATAATTAATTCTATATTTGCTGCGAGAATAGGTTCTAAATCTTGCTCACGATTTTTCAGGTCTTTGAGGGCTAATTCTATTTCTCGACGTTTACTTTTAGATAAGCCTTTAAAATCATAACAGTTAGCTCGATCGACACAACTAGAAAGTAAAAGCTGAGGAATTATACGATTTTCTGATAATGGTATTAATTGTTGTTTTTGATTAGCAGACTTATCTATCCAATAATCCTCTATTTCTAGTCTCAGTAAATGTATTAAATCACAAGTCGCTAATTCAAATTTGATTGTAGCTGCTGCCCAACTTTTAAAATCTGGTGCTAGTCTAATTAATTTAGCTAATAATTCATCTGTTATCCACAAAACTAGAGGAAAACAGAATTTTTTCCGAAATTCATCCCTGACTTGATTAGTAGAAGTTAGTAACTCATCTATTGCTTCTACTTTCTCTAAGTCAAATATCATTATTGCTGGTGGTTCGGGAAAATTTTCTAATTGTTTATCAATTGTTGTATATAGAGTTTTAACAGTTTTTGGTAATACTATTTCTTGAATTTTTGTTGAAGATAGCTTTCTCACTTCCATCATCATTGTTTGCCGCAAGTATTGATAGTTACAGCAAACTAAAATTAGTGAAAATTGTCCCTGAGAAAGAGTTACAGAGCGAATCAGTCTTTTGAGCGATCGCTGATTGTAAATGATACTTTCTTCCAATTTTTTAAAAGCTTTCATATTGACTAAATACTATTACCTAATTTACTGTCAAAGACTAAAAGTTTAATTATTTTTTCACTCTCATCATCAAATATTTAAAAGGAGGAATATTCCTGAATTAAAGACGAAGTTGCCAGATAATCTGGTACTCCTAAAACATTCAGGATATTAAGTACCGAGACAGAATTAATTTAATATTTTGGCAGTGGTAGTTCAATAATTAACAATTAATAATTAATAATTACCTCTTCTTATAATGGATAGGATTGGCTAAAAGGAATTTTTTTTCTTCTCTTGGTCGATTGGATATGGCTAGGTTTCTAATGCATCCCATCCTACGGAAAGCTCCGAAGATCGACTGCTCTCTTGGTCGATTGGATATGGCTAGGTTTCTAATGCATCCCATCCTGACGGAATGCTCCGCTTTCCGACCGCTGTCTTGGTCGATTGGATATGGCGAGGAGACCTCGCCATCCCTCGACCGCTTTTTCTCCATGAATGGAGAGGCTTTATACCTTAATTTTTCGGTAAGAGCTAAAGGGAATATAACTGATTAGTAAATAGACGAAAAACACACAAATAATTTTGTCTACCTAAACTTATAATATTTAGGTAATACCAATTACCATGCATTAGTCCTATACTTAGGTTGGACTTCAGTTATTAAGCAATTAACGCCACCTTTTTCACCTTTTTGCTAATTTGAGCAAAGTTAATATTTATTATTCTTATGTTTACTCCTCCCCACACTCCCCACACTCCCCACACTCCCCACCCCATCAGATACAGCAAGATTTTTGATATTTGGTATAATTCCGTTCCGCTCTGTTCCCTATTCCCTATTCCCTATAATTACTATTAATCCAACTAGCATATTTTTGAGTTTCTGCTAATAATGGATTAATGCCAAACCAATGACCATCCCGATCTCGATATTCAAAAACAAACATACTCCTGAGTAAAGTTTGGCATTCTTCTTCCCCAGTAACTCTTTGATTTTCTACTACTTTAAATAACAACTCCCATTCATCAGCAGTAATAGCTCTCATTAGATCGTCTCGGTATTCCTGAATCACATTTTCTAAACATTCACCAGAGAAAGGAGGATCTTCTTGTTGGAGACAACTGTAGAGCAACATTAATAGTCGTCGCATATGACCCCCACTGATGCGGCAAAGTCTATCAAGGGTTTCAGGAGTGTCAAAAATAGTAGGGATCAATTCTACACGTTGTTGGGAAGGTATTTCTGGAAAAGCTCTAGCTAATACCATTTCTCTTAATAATGCCATTCCCGGTTCATAATCATTAGGTTCCATTGTGGGTTTTTTGCACCTAGTTTGCACAGGTACCATTGGTAATATTTTGGGTTTAACTCCAAATCGACTAGATAATCTGCCATAATCATTAGAGAACATTAAAGTGAGGGGAATTGTGTAGACTACATGACAGTTTAGTTTTTTGAGTTGTTCA
>NZ_JAAHGT010000778.1 GCF_010672385.1 Okeania sp. SIO2F4 | reverse complement strand
CTGCTCGGACCAGGTTCAGACATAGTAAAAGCTGGTAAAGCAAGAAAGGCATTTGCCTATCTCAAGTAACGAACTTACCACTCAAGGTATGAGTTTTACCACCAGCTACCTGTACGGCAACCCCATAACACAAATTAATGAGTTACGCAATTATTGAAACAGGCGGAAAACAACTAAGAGTAGAACCAGGTCGCTTTTACGATATCGACCTTCTACCCGCAGCACAGGGAGATAAAATTTCCCTTGAGAATGTGCTTCTAGTTCAACATGATGGTGATGTTCATATTGGTCAACCCCATGTAGAAGGTGCCCTTGTAGAAGGCACCGTTATGAGACATTTGCGAGGCAAAAAGATTATTGTCTACAAAATGCGGCCTAAAAAGAAGACTCGTAAAAAAAGAGGACATCGCCAAGAACTTACCCGCCTAATGATTGACTCCATTAGTCTCAATGGCAAATTATTAACAGCGGAACCTCAAACTTCTGCTACAGAAGTAACCCCAGTATCAACTCAGACCGTTACTGAAACTACAACTGAACCTACAGAAGTTAGTAGTCCTGTAGAAACTATCGACGCTCAAATTTCAGAGACTACAGCAGAAGTTGAAACTGCATCTGAAGAAAAACCAGAAAATTAGGCACAATAGTTACAGCAGTCATTTATAAATAGTAAAATTCGGAGGAAATTATGGCCCATAAAAAAGGTACTGGTAGTACCCGCAACGGTCGTGACTCTAACGCCCAGAGATTAGGTGTTAAACGTTATGGTGGTCAAGTTGTTAAAGCAGGTAATATTCTTGTCAGACAACGTGGTAGTAAGTTCCATGCAGGCAATAATGTTGGTGTCGGTAGTGACTATACTTTATTTGCTTTAGTTGAAGGTGTCGTAACTTTTGAAAGAAAAGGTAAAAGTCGGAAAAAAGTTAGCGTTTATCCTGTAGCTCAAGAAGCTAATGTTGCTGTAGCTGAAGCTTAAATCATTTTAACTTAAGCTAGCTAAGAAATCCCGCGACCTCTAATATCATGTTCGGTAGAACAGTTATAATTAGGCTCGTAGTTGTGCAATATCCCTAATACTAAGTATTGTAAGGGTTCTTGCACAACTACAAACAAAAACTTTATTATAAGTAATTATCCGATTGGACTTTGGACAAAAAAGTCAGCGTAATATTTACACTAACAACCTTAATTAAGGTTTAAACAGCGAATTAAATCTGGAATTATCTTCGTTTATGACATTATTTATCCCATTTGAAAATCATAGGATGGGTCTGGTTCAATTTCTCCACCGAAACAGATATCTAACGGGACTTTCTTGAAGGGAATGAACAACCCTTTCTAACTCATTAATAATATTTCTTCGAGTCATTTTTTCCACTGCATTAATATGAGCTTCACTTCCGGCTTTTCCGTTCATATTTATATTTAGTTTTTTTGTGAGAATCAGTAGCCATTGGAAAAATTGGCTCCGCAGATGTAAGGATTCAGGTGAGAGCGATCGCCATTGAATGATTCAGGTATCAGATGCAGGAATCAGAGAAAGAACTGATAAATCATCATCATCAAGAGCGATCGCCTTTAAAGACTGCTCAAACAAATCAATTACTGAACGTCCCTGACGACGACAGGTTTGTACCACAGTCAGTAAATTGGCTGTATGTTGAAATCTTTCCATACTTCTGGAGCCACCACTTACCTTTCTTTTGGTGATAGCTAACCTTAATGACCGCTCTGCTAGATTATTATCAGGTGCTACCTTCTAGGTGAGATAGAAAATACCACCATTGATCGGCTTTGAGCTTGAGGCTGCGTAACAATTTTCCAGCCTCATAAACTGCTTTATTGCTCCATTGTTTGAGGGTTAACTCTACCTTATGTTTAAATCTAACAGCCCAGTGATGATAAACATTGTCCTCTTGATTTTACTGCCATTGGCTATAATATAGTAGAGTTTCTGATTTCTATTGACTTGATAACGAATGATATGACAATCACGGGGAGTTACCTCTGCTTCTGGTTCAATTTTCTGAATTTTCTGCTTGAGCTTACGGATTAAACTCTGAATTTGTTTTTCTCTGAGGGCTGCTGATTGAGTGGTTTGCTCTGATGTTTGACTAGGCATGAGACTGAATAATTAAAAGGGGAACTAAAAACCATAAAATGAACCGTCATCCTTTTACTTTAGTGTGAATTACTGTCACAGATGAAATTGGTAATCAGATTTGGAAACCGATGTGGCTGATTGTGATTGGTTCTAGCGCCAGTTCAGTTAAGTCTCATTGATTGCTATGAATCTTATCGACAACGTTATGACATGGAACAACTAGCTCCTCGTCGTGGGTAAACAAAGATTTTTAATGACAGCTTATTCAACTCCAGATGTTAAACAGGAAGAAAATTGGTTCAAATTAACATTTATTGCTTATATTAATTTATGGGTTGCAAGGAATAATCGTGTTTTTTTACCCCATCATTGGGAACAGTATTTGAAGAGTAAGAAATCAGTTAAAATTACTCCCAGTTTAGTTCCAAGAGACTTTTATAGAATAATTTCGACTTTGGGTACAATGACTACATCTCCCAAACTTCGAGGTTATTCTACCGGACGGATTAAAGGATATAAAATAACACCACGAACTCGTCATCAAGTTATCACAAAAGGGAATAAAAATTATCGAAAATAACTAAAAGTTGGCATCCCCGTCGGCGATAGCTCTCCATTGTTTCTATTTTTCAGTGATTAATATCATGTCCGCTGGGGCGCGTTTGTGTAAACCCAAGGGTTAATATCTAGAGGAAATTTAAGTTTTTTTTATTGCCCTTAAGTATTCTTGCCAGTTAAGTGTTCCCAGTTAAGTGTTCCCTGTTCCCTACCTTTGCTATACAATACCGATGCTACCGGACATGATATAAATTCACTAGAGATAGAGGGATATTGCCAGACTTAGTTAGCGTAAATATTACGCTAACTAAGTCTGATTTTTGTCCAAAGTCCAATTAGTAACTTTTCCGAAATTTGTCACAATTTATGCGAAAATCTAATTATTGATACACCCTGATTGATCGAACCCAGCTCAAACTGGCTGGGTTTTCTTTTTCTATTGAAAGTTGGCATTATACCAGTTTGAAAAAAGTATGCTACAAAAACCTGTAAAAAACGATCGGAAATACTTAAAAAGAACTTCTCTAATTTATTTGAGAAAGCTATATCTATCATTTTCCCTTTTTTTATTCAATATTTACTCCAACTTCGGTCTGACCTACTCCCGTTGCATGCAACGTCCCTAGCATTTGTAACAAACATCGATCGCGCTTGGCATTAGATACCAAAATTATAGGTGTTGATAATTTTTTATAGGAGTTGGTTTGAGGATAATTTCTGGACTCTGGAGTGAGATTTTAATTATCAAAACCTACCATACCTAATTTTTAAGCAATTAGAATTAATATTCTACAGTAATTCAACAACGCCTTAAATTTTCTTAGGTTTTTCTACTAACAATCATAATTGTCACAGGATTAAGAGGATTAAACCGAGTTAAATTAGCTACAGGTATAGAACGAGATAACTGCACCTGCAAAAGACGATAACTCCAAGAGCGATCGCTTCTTGTTCTTTCCTCTACCCAACTTACAGCAGTATGTAAATTTTCCAAAGTTGTAAATGCTAAAACTATTATTCCTCCAGGTAGCATTCTAATGCCACAAACTCCCAGAATATTTCTGAGTTTACCACTATTACCCCCAATAAAAATTCTATGGGGAGGACGCAGGTGATGTAAAATGTCGGGAGCATTACCATGAATAGAAACTACATTTTTCACCTGAAAGCGACGGCAATTTTCTTCAATTAAACCTGTTCCTGCTGAAGTTTTTTCAATTGCATATACTAAAGAATCACTGCAAAAACGAGCAATTTCAACTGAAACCGAACCTGTTCCAGCACCAATATCCCATATTATTTGTCCTGGTTGTAAACTCAACTCAGCTAAAATTAACACCCGCACTTCCCGTTTTGTCATTAATCCGGGGCGGTCATCATAACTTAAAAAATAATTATCTGGTATCCCCAACAGAGGCAAATTAGCTAAATCTACAGGTTGATGAGGGATTTTAGATTGACGTAATAATACCACCAAATTCAACGGTGCAAATATTTCTTGTTGTAGTGCATCTATAGACCATTTTTGCACTCGTTCATCCTCACTACCAACATTTTCACACACCCAAAATTGATATTTAGTTGGTAAATTTAAAGCTAGTAGCAAATTAGCGATCGCCTTTGGTGTATTGGTAGGATCTGTTAATACAGCAATTTTCTCAACTCCCTGCTGTAATACTTGAATTAACTCATCCATAGATCGACCATGAACGCTAATTATTTTTGCATCTTGCCAAGGAATTTTGATGCGACTAAAAGCTAATTGTACAGAACTCAGATGGGGGTAAAATCTTAATTTTTCTGCTGGAAAATGTGTAACTAATAACCTTCCTAAACCAAAAAATAGGGGATCTCCTGATGCTAAAACTACTATACAACTATTAGAAGTATCTAAATGTAAATGCTGCCGTATTTCTACAATTGCCTCAAGTACATCTCCGAGTACAATAGTTTCAGCGGTATGATTAGGAAAATAACGAAGATGGCGATCGCTTCCTACCAATAAAGTCGAACTTTCGACTATTTTCAGTACTAACTCATTTAGTCCAA
>NZ_JAAHGT010000777.1:3047-4726 GCF_010672385.1 Okeania sp. SIO2F4 | reverse complement strand
TGTATGCATGAGCTTTATAAGTGCGAAAAGCTGGTACTTTTTTCAACTCTAAAACGCCAAAACCTTTAGATTTCAATACTTTTAGAATTAATCAGCAAGCCCTATTTATAAATATTATTTATTGACGCGATCTAAATTTTTAATATACAGTTTCTCTGGTTAATGAGGTATACTTTTATACTTACCTGCCTGTTGCCTGTTATATCAAATCCGGTTAATTGCAGATAGAATCCGGTTACAAGATACATCGGATTCCACTTTGGAGAGATACACCCCGGAGCGGGGAAGATGGCCGCACTTGCATTCATTTAATTGTTAATATCTGTACTTCATGTACAACGATAAGTGCCATTATTCCTTCTTCAAGCAACAAAGTTGTTTAGAGTAAAATAAAAAGTTGTTCCTTCTCCTACTTGAGAATCACACCAAATTAAGCCTTGATGACGATTAATAATTCTTTTCACAATTGACAAACCAATACCAATTCCTGGAAACTCATTATCTGAATGGAAGCGCTTAAAAGGAGTAAATAATTCTTGGGCGGTTTCCATATTAAAACCTGCTCCATTATCTTTAATAAAATAAATTCGATCTAATTTTTGTTTGCATAAATTTTTGTCTTTGTAATATAAAGGGCATTGATTAATAATTGGATCTAAATTTTGTTGTTCTGCGGATAAAACTCCAAATTCAATATAAGTAACATCTTTTTTAGATGAATATTTCCAAGCATTACTAATTAAATTTTCTAAAGCAATTATGAATAAATTTTGGTCTGCTTTAGCTATAATATTGGGCTGAATTACTAATTCTACTTTTCTTTGTGGTTCCTTTCTTTGGAGTTTTATTAATATGTCTTCAACTATATTACTTAAATCCATTAATTCAAGAGTTATGGGACTTTTTTTAACCTTTGATAATAGCAGTAAATCTTTAATAATTTGCTGCATCTTAGCAGTTGATTCATAAATCACATCAAAAGTTTCTTGAGAGTTTTGAGTGGGATGATCGTGATTTTT
The DNA here is from genome assembly GCF_010672385.1 of Okeania sp. SIO2F4. Classification (GTDB taxonomy): domain Bacteria; phylum Cyanobacteriota; class Cyanobacteriia; order Cyanobacteriales; family Microcoleaceae; genus Trichodesmium. The sequence continues at coordinate 3,707 of NZ_JAAHGT010000777.1, read as the reverse complement.
ATATTCTTCTTGGAGAAAATCAATTAATGATTCAATATTTCCTAATGGATTCCGTAAATCATGAGCTACACTATAACTAAAAGCTTCTAATTCTTTATTTGTTTCTTCTAGGGTTAATTCTAAGTTTTTCCTTTCTGTAATATCTCTGACTGTAATCGCAAAACCATCCCCTAATTTAACAGCGATGAAATGATACCATTTTCCTTCTTTTTGGTCATTATAATAAATATCTTGCTCTAAAGATTTTCCAGTTTCTACCACCTTAACAAAATTAGGAAATAAATCATAATTAATTCTATCTAAAAACTTTTTCACCACTATTTTACCAATTAAATCTTGTGGTTCTTGATTAAAAGCTCTAGCAATAATTGGATTAACAACTAAACAAGAAAAATCAAGAATATTTCCCCTTCTCTTGTCCCTTAATGCTGCCATAGCTGCAATTCCATCAACAGAAGAATTTAAAATACTAGAAATGATTGCCCTAGATTGATATAAAATAGCCTCTGCTTCTTGGCGTTGTCTAATTTCTTCTTTAAGATTATCTTGTTCTATTTTTAATAATTGTCTTTCTTTTTCTAAGAGTCGTTTCTGTTTTTGAATTGTTAATTGACTTTTGATTCTTGCTAAAACTTCTTCTTCTTGAAAAGGTTTGGTGAT
>NZ_JAAHGT010000777.1:0-2947 GCF_010672385.1 Okeania sp. SIO2F4 | reverse complement strand
CTTTAAGATTATCTTGTTCTATTTTTAATAATTGTCTTTCTTTTTCTAAGAGTCGTTTCTGTTTTTGAATTGTTAATTGACTTTTGATTCTTGCTAAAACTTCTTCTTCTTGAAAAGGTTTGGTGATATAATCTATTCCTCCTACTTCAAAAGCTTTGACTTTATCAAAAACTTCATTTAAAGCACTAATAAAAATTATAGGAATTTCCTGGGTGTTAGGATTCGCTTTTAAGCGTTCACAAACTTGATAGCCATCAAGTTCAGGCATTTTAATATCTAATAAAATTAAATCAGGAATATCAGTTTTTACAGAAAGCAATGCACTTTCTCCATCAATGGCTTTTCTTACCTGATAATTATTATTTTTTAAAAGAGTTGCTAAAACTTTTAAATTTGGCAGGTTATCGTCAACTATCAAAATAATTCCTTCTGAATTTTCCTTTGATATAGTATTCATAGTTTTATGGTCTATAGCAATTCTAAATAGGTTGTAATCTTTGATATAACAGGGTTGGGAGACTAAACCCCTACAGTTTTTTTCACAAATCATTTTTTATGGAGTATAAGCGATCGCTCGGTTGCGTCCTTCTTGTTTCCCTATATATAAAACTTTATCCGCCATTGCAATCAGAGAATCCGGTGAATTTTCCGAACTGGGGATGATACTAGCAATACCCATAGTGGTAGAGACAATTGAACTTACCTGGGATCTTTCGTGGGGAATTGCTATTTTGCGAATAGCTTGTTGGATAAGTTCAGCGATCAAACTTGCCCCTTGCTGATTTGTATTAGGCAAAAGAATCACAAATTCTTCACCCCCATAACGAGCAATCAGATCATAAGGACGATTTAAGACATTCTTTGCAGCTTGAGCAACTTGCTTTAAACAATTATCTCCAGCTTGATGTCCGTAAAAATCATTATATAATTTAAAATAATCCAGATCGAATAATATCAGAGATAAAGGTTGTTTTTCTCTTTGACAACGTTGCCATTCTTTCAATATAATTTCCTGAAAAATACGACGATTAGCAATTCCTGTTAATCCGTCTATGGTTGCGAGATGATTTAGTTCTAATTCTAGCTTTTTCCTTGCCGTAATATCTCTTACAGTAATGGCAAAACCATCAGCTAATTTAACGGCAATGAAATGATACCATTTTTGCTCTTGTTTATGTTTATAAGTAAAGTCTTTTGCTAAAGGTATTCCTGTTTCTACGATTTCAACAAAGGCGAGAAATAAATTAGGGTCAATTTTCTGAATAAATCTTTTAAAAACCAACTTACCGATTAAATTCTCAGTTTCTTGATTAAAAATTTCTGCAATCAGAGGATTAACCAATAAACAGCGAAACTCCTCAATCTTTCCAGTTTTTGGATTTCTGACTGCTTCTAGAGCGGCAATCCCATCAAGGGAACTATTGACAATACTAGAAATGATTGCCCTAGATTGATATAAAATAGCCTCTGCTTCTTTGCGTTGTCTAATTTCTGCTTTAAGATTATCTTGTTCTATTTTTAATAATTGTCTTTCTTTTTCTAAGAGTCGTTTCTGTTTTTGAATTGTTAATTGACTTTTGATTCTTGCTAAAACTTCTTCTTCTTGAAAAGGTTTGGTGATATAGTCTATTCCTCCTACTTCAAAAGCTTTGACTTTATCAAAAACTTCATTTAAAGCACTAATAAAAATTATAGGAATTTCCTGGGTTTGAGGATTTGCTTTTAAGAGTTTACAAACTTGATAGCCATCAAGTTCAGGCATTTTAATATCTAATAAAATTAAATCAGGAATATCAGTTTCTACTGCAATCAGAGCATTTTCCCCATTAATAGCTTTTTTGACTTTATAATTGTTGTTTTTTAAGAGAATTGCTAAAACTTTTAAATTGGAAATTTGATCGTCAACAATTAAAATTGTAGCTTCTAAATTTTGTTTTGGTAAATCATTAGATTTAATCATAATTATATTTTAAATATTTTCAAGAATAATGTAAGCAGTCAGCAAAAGCGCAAGAATAACCTGCGTTTAAGGACGGGGTTTAAATAAATCAGGTCAATAGTGCTAGCTTTTGTAGTCAGAAAAATCTGACTCCATTAATCAAGTTTTGAACACGCACTAAAAGCAATAGCTGAGAGCTGTTAGCTGACGGCTGAATGCTTACAGAATAATTGATCATAAAATAGATTCAATCAGTTGTCTAATTGTCTGAAATTGGAAATCCTCAACTAAACTCTTTAACTTCTCCCCTAATAAAGATTGCTCAACAGGAATCTCATCAATTAGTTCTAAGATAATATCATCATCTAAAGCTTTAGCAGCATAATACACTTTTTCTAACCATTCATTCGGCATTTTCTGTAAATCTTCTACTGTTAAACTCGATGACTCAGTGGAAGTTTGAGATGGCATTTCTTCTTCATAAATATATTCAACTCCTAAATGCTTTTTCATCGTTTCAAAAATCGTTGCTTCTCGGAAAGGTTTCCTGACAAAATCATCACATCCTGCTGATAAAATAATGGCTTTCTGTTCTTCTAATACACTAGCTGTTAAAGCAATAATTGCCGTCGCATTTCCTTTAATTGTACCTTTAATTATTTGAGTTGCTTCATAACCATCCATAATTGGCATTCTCATATCCATCCAAATTAAATGAGGTTGCCATTCATCCCAAATTTCAACAGCTTCTTTTCCATTAGTAGCTTCTTTTAATTCAAATCCTAATGGTTGTAATAGCTTAATTAATAATAAACGATTAGTCGGACGGTCATCTACAATTAATATTTTATATCGGGTTTGATTGGGTTTTAAGGCAATAACATGACGATGATTTTCTTGAGTTTCTATATCTTGTTTATTGATAATAGCAACTTGGATGTAAAATCGAAAAGTTGTACCTTTTCCTACTTGAGAGTTAACGGTAATATCTCCTCCCATTAATTGCAC
>NZ_JAAHGT010000776.1 GCF_010672385.1 Okeania sp. SIO2F4 | reverse complement strand
TATATTTAGCGATCGGGTTCTGAACCGTTAGCTATTAGATGGAGTAGGCAACTACCAGAAAACTCTGTGCCAACTACAATCACAGTTAAACTTGACCCCTCTGGTAGATGGTCTGTGTCTTTGAGAGTCAACGACACCAGAGATTTGAGGCTTAAACCGATTAACAAGCAAATTGGTATTGACGCGCGGAATTACCAGGCTACTAACTACAAGTGATGGAAAAACATTTGCTAATCCTAAGAATCTCAACAAATTACACAAAAAACAGAGATTAGCCCAAAAGTCTCTATCTAGAAAAACCAAGGGATCTAATAACTATCAAAAAGCCAGACTGAAATTAGGCAGAATACACGCAAAAATTAAAGATTCAAGGCTTGACTATACTCATAAGCGCGCCTACTCAACTAATCAGAGAAAATCAAACTGTTGTAGTTGAGAACTTGGCAGTAAAAAACATGGTCAAAAACCACAAAGCACGCTAGAGCAATATCAGATGCCAATTGGGGAGAAAGGGATATAAACGCAAGTATTAATATTTTGGCTGCGGGACTCCCAGTGTCAGCGCCAGTCGCTCATGGGGGAGACCCCCTTTGGCGGCGCTGGCAAGTCTTTAGGAGCGCGTCTTTAGACCATCTGAGAGTAAATCTCGTTTATGCGGGTGCTAAGAAACAGAAAGTCTCTAACAGTGATGCTAGGGAATCCCGCGCTGTCTTGTGAGAGCAGCGTCGGGAGGATGTCAAACTCTTATTCTTTGATTAAGTCAATGCTCCTGACGAAAATATTGCCATCTTTTTTTGTTAAATCGGAATTTAACCTAAAATTATTAATCATTTATGGGCATCCTATTAATTTAATGATAAAATTTATTTTTTAGCTAAATTTCTAATTAGGTAATTATGCGAACTAATTATTGTGGACAAGTAAATGGCGATCGTATTGGAGAAACTGTTAATCTCTGTGGATGGGTAGACCGCCGTCGGGATCATGGGGGGGTGATTTTTTTAGATTTGCGCGATCGCTCTGGCATTGTCCAAATTGTCAGCGATCCAGAGCGTACACCAGACTCCTATCAAATAGCAGGGGATATTCGGAATGAATATGTTGTACAAATCACAGGTCGAGTCAGTCGTCGCCCTGAAGAATCTCTCAACCCCAAACTTCCTACTGGGGAAATCGAAATTTACGCCGATGATATTCAATTGTTGAATGGTTTGGGTAAGCAACTGCCATTCCAAGTTTCCACTGCTGAAACAGAAGCAGTACGAGAAGAGTTGCGACTCAAGTATCGGTATTTAGACTTGAGAAGGGAACGGATGACTCGCAACCTGCAACTCCGACATGAAGTTGTTAAAGCGATACGTCGTTTTCTGGAAGACGAACAAAATTTCATTGAAATCGAAACTCCCATTCTCACTCGCTCTACTCCAGAAGGAGCGAGGGATTATCTTGTTCCGAGTCGCGTTCATCCTGGCGAGTGGTTTGCCTTACCCCAGTCACCCCAACTTTTCAAACAAATGTTGATGGTTTCTGGTTTTGACCGTTATTATCAAATCGCCCGTTGTTTCCGGGATGAAGATTTGCGAGCGGATAGACAACCAGAATTTACTCAGTTAGATATGGAAATGAGTTTCATGTCTCAGGAGGAAATTCTTGAATTAAATGAACGGTTGGTGGCTTACATTTTTCAGAAAGTTAAGGGTGTAGATTTATCTTTACCATTCCCCCGACTGACTTATGCGGAAGCGATGGAACGTTATGGTAGTGATAAACCAGATATTCGGTTTGGTTTGGAATTGGTGGATGTCTCTGACTTGGTGAAAGATTCTGGTTTCAAAGTCTTTTCTGGTGCTGTTGCTGCAGGTGGGATAGTCAAAGTGTTGCCGATTCCTGGAGGTAACGATGCCATCTCCAACGTTAGAATTAAACCTGGTGGCGACTTGTTTAAAGAAGCGAGTGAAGCAGGAGCAAAGGGTTTAGCTTACATTCGGGTGAAAGAGGGAGGTAAAATAGATACTATTGGAGCTATCAAAGACAACCTCACCGATGAACAAAAACAGGAATTGCTCAGACGTACCAATGCTCAACCCGGTCATTTGCTCTTATTTGCTGCGGATGAAGCAAATACTGTCAACAAAACTTTAGACCGCCTGCGGTTAGTTGTGGGCGAACAGTTGGGATTAATTGACAGGGATAAAATTAATCTATTGTGGGTGACAGACTTCCCCATGTTTGAATGGAATGAGGAAGAAAAACGTCTGGAAGCTTTGCATCACCCCTTTACCGCACCCCACCCAGATGATATTAATGATGTGAAGACTGCACGAGCGCAAGCTTACGATCTAGTTTTTAATGGTTATGAAGTTGGCGGTGGTAGTCTGCGGATATATCAACGGGATGTACAGGAAAAGGTGTTTGAAGCGATCGGTTTATCTGATGAGGAAGCTGATAATAAGTTTGGCTTTTTATTGGAAGCATTTGAATATGGCACTCCTCCCCACGGCGGTATTGCTTATGGTTTAGATCGGTTAGTCATGTTGTTAGCAGGTGAAGAGTCTATTCGGGATGTAATTGCATTTCCGAAGACTCAACAAGCAAAATGTTTGTTGACAAATGCACCTTCTGAAGTTAATAAGAAGCAGTTGAAGGAGTTGCACGTTAGTTCAATTTCTAAACTGAAGTCTTAGGTTTTTTTGTGGAAAGCTGTTAACCTTTGTAGTGCGAGCATCTTGCTCGCGCTCGCTCCTTCAAGTTTAAATGCACAACAACTTATTGACATCCTCTCCAGCCTAAAGGCGTGGAGATTCCTACCGAGCCTTAGCCCTTCGGCGGGTTAACGCTTCACAGACTGCTGCCTCCTTGGCGGGGGTCTTATGCCTGTCTCCACGTCCGTTTAAAGTCTCGGATTGCCCACCCGCGACTAATATATTTACGGCTGCATTTAGGTCGCGATCGTGGGTACTACCACAATTGAGGCATTCCCACTCCCTAATTGAAAGGTCTAGTTTCCCACCTTTAAAGCCACAACTAGAACATATTTGAGATGTTGCCAGCCATCTATCAATTACTCGGAACTCACGGCCATATTTTAGAGCTTTTCCTTCGAGTAAAGTTCGGAATTGTCGCCAACCTAAATCCGAAATCGCTCTAGATAATTTACGGTCTCTTGGTGCGCGTTCCGCAAGCGAGCTGTCGGCGACGCGGGGTCGCACCGCTTTTTTACCATACCAGAAACGTTGTCATACTTCTCAAACAATTGTTTGGTTATCACGAATTATTTCAGTAGATAATTTATTCAGAAAATCAGTCCTTGTATCTTTCAGTTTGGCATGAAATTTTGCTATTCTCAAGCGTGCCTTTTCATATCGTTTAGAGCCTTGATTTTTATTAGATAATGACTTACTTAACTTTCTATATTTACTAATCCTTTTCTTTAATGGTTTTGGAGCATCAATCTTTGTGCCGTAGCTCAAAGTTGCAAAAGTTTTAATTCCTAAATCTATTCCAACTGAGTTATCAGTTTTAGGCAAAATTTCAGGCTGTATTTCTACTACAAAGCTCAAGAAATATCTAGTAGGGGTGATTCGCTCTTCGCCCCTACAATCTTTGATTACTGTTACCGACGATGGAGCAGCAGGTAACTCTCTAGACCAAACTATCTTCAGCTTCCCAATTTTAGCCAAATAGACTTGATCTTGATGTACTTTAAATCCCCTCAAGGTGAATCTCGCAGTTTGCGCGTGACTTTCTAGTTTTGAATCTTGGAGGTAAAATATGTTGGCCTTTCCTCTTACCTTTGGTTGATTGAAAAAAGTTCTGATAAGCTTGGTTTAGATCGTTTAAAGATTGCTCTCCATGGTACAACTGAAACCTCTGATAACCATTCTCTATCCTCAGTCTTTTTTGCAGATGTAATAAACTGTTTTTGTAGTTCAGATAACTCAGGTTTGTTGTCCCCTAATTTATGTTGTCTTTGACAGAAAGCTAGACTATCATTCCAAACCACACGGACACAACCAAATAGTTTGGCTAGTTTGTGTTTTTGTCCCAGTGTTGGATAGATACGATACTTAAATCTAGCTTTCATTATCTGACGCAATAAACTAACAATATTATAGCATATTTCTCAACATAAATCAACTCAAAAGTCGCCCGCGCCTCGGCGAGGCTTCAAACCCAATTTTTCGGTGAGTCAACTTTAACTCAGCAGGTGCAACTTTTCAGGGCTAACTACAGAAGTTTAAAAAATGAACATAATTCTACATAATGTGATACTATCTGGAATTTTGGAAAAAAGTAAAATATATTTACCTCTATCCTAGAATTAGACGAGGTTATACCTGAGTCTACCCCCAGATTACACCTAAATCAGCTTTATGTTGGGCAAAAATTTCTTGATTCTCTTGTAACCAGCAAAAAAATTTGTACGAAACACTAGTAAGAAATGCTTCTAATGTCTCTGTAAAATTTGTCAAAGCGGGCGCGAGAATAACGCTTTCTCAAACCTCCCATTAATTGCTGATAAATAAAGTCGTCTTCTGGGAAACAGGAAGCTAGCTCCAAAACTCATGCAATAGTGTTTGGGTAAGTTTAGTAGAACGGACCTCACGGGGTGACAAGCTAGTTGAAAGCTATATATAGAGACGAATTTGCGTTCGGGAACTGAAGAATACTTCAACTAAAATCAAACTCTTATTGAGAATGAATGAGGTGTAGTGCGTTAGAAGAGC
>NZ_JAAHGT010000775.1 GCF_010672385.1 Okeania sp. SIO2F4 | reverse complement strand
GAGAATAGTTTTCCTCCTGGTTTTAAAGCCAGAAACATTTTATCTAAAGCAGCAGGTAATTTATGAATATGCTCGAAAGTTGCAATAGAAAAAATCAGATCGTACTTTCCATAATATTCTTGGGGAAGATTTTCTATATTTTCTAAAAAGAAGTTATATTTTTCTAATTTTCTATTATCAAAACCTAAATTAGAAGTATCTTTAATATTAGGAATAATTGTTCCTGTATGAGATAACCCTCCTGCATCCTTGAGGGACTCTTCATAATCTGGAGTTTCTATTGCTGACCAAGACTTAACATGAAGATAATCAAAAACAAATTCCGGTGGTAGACTCCCACCAACTTCTAAAACATCTTTACCTTCAAAACCTACTAAATCTTGACATATACGGGCAAAAGTAACGTGATAACTCAAGTGAAATTTAGCTTGACATTCAGCTATATTAGATTCTGTTAACATAAAATTATTTTTAGGTCTGGGGTTAGTTACTTGAAAACAGGAAAGTCCTAAGCAGACTCTTTCTCACTAGGTAATCCTCCTATATCTAAAACTTTACTATCTTTAAAAAAGACTGACGTACAATTTTTGTCAGAAATTATTCCCTTTAACCTCCAACCTCATCTGCTCCAAAACCACTTTATAATCCCCCCTCTCAGGATACAACCCCACCAACTTCTCCAGAGGAGCGATCGCTCCTTTCCTATCCCCCATCTCCAACCTTACTTTCACCAACCCCTCTAAAGCAGTCACATTTTCAGGTTCCCGTTCCAACACACTCTCATACCCCCGCGCTCTTTTCTGTAACTGCTCTTCTACCGACACAACTGCTGCGGTCTCTACCTGTGGAGATTCCTGAAAACCACTCTTAAACATATTTGCTATCCCAAACAAAGCAGTACCACCAAAAGATACACACCCAACTAGGGACATTATCTTTCTTAATGTCTTACTGCGCTGCTGTCGAGCTTCCATATATTCTTTTTCTGTTCCTTGCATTAGCTACCTTTCTCCCAATACCTACCTTTTCAAGTCTTCCCAATTTGAGCCAAAAAGCGATCGCCCCTCTCAGCATCTATAGCGCTACGCGCAAGTCAAAAGTCAAAAGTCAAAAGTCAAAAATAATCCCTGATTGAGTTTGACCATTTATTTATAAGTGTTATAACCATAATGCCTAGTGCTATATCATTTGTCCCGCGACTATCCAAGGACTATGGCTTTTTCAATTATCATTTGTCGGTACCTCATACAATAGGGAGACTATGAACCTTATTTTTTGGTCAAATTGTTATTATAATAGTTACCTAAACGCATCAGAAGGCCAGCACTATAATCTATGATGCGCGTGCCTGGATGAATGATGGGTGTATAATTATGACATCGAATCATAATTATACACAAATATTAATAGTTTATCCAGTATACATTTCAGGTAAAATTAGTTATAATAATAAATATAGTCAAGGAATTAAAAACAGCGAGTGCTAGTAATTGAGGCCAAATTAAAAGGCGGTCAAAATCAGTACAAAGTTTTAGATGAAATGATTCTTACAGGTCAATTCATTAGAAACAGTTGTTTGCGCTATTGGATGGATAATAAAGATGTCAAACGCAACGACTTACAAAAACTTTGTTCTGTACTAGCAAAGGATAGTAATTTTCCTTGGGTAAAAAAGTTAAACTCTCAAGCCAGACAAGCATCAGCCGATAGAGCATGGCAATCAATACAACGATTCTACAAAAATTGTAGACTGAAATTACCAGGTAAAAAAGCGGTGCGACCCCGCGACGACGACAGTCGCAAGCGGTCGGACCCCGCGCCGCCGACAGGCGCAAGGGAACGCCGACCAAGAGAGGGAACGCGCACCAAGAGAGGCTATCCAAAATTCAAGAAATTTACCCGCTCAGTAGAGTATAAAACAACTGGTTATAAACTATCACCAGACAGAAAGAAAATTGAGTTTAAAGATGGTTTTAAGGCTGGTGTATTTGAACTATGGACAAGTCGTAATTTAGTTTGGTATTCAGAGCAACAAATAAGTCGTGTTAGAGTTGTTAGACGAGCTGATGGTTATTATTGTCAATTTTTAGTAAATGTAGAAAGAAAAGAAGCTCATAACTTTGAAGGTAATGTAGTAGGAATTGATTTAGGTTTAAATGCTTTCTATACTGATAGTGATGGTAAAGCTGTAGATAATCCTAAATATTTGAGAAAGTCAGAAAGACGACTAAAGAAACTACAAAGGAGAGTCTCGCGTCGCTATGAGAAAGGCAAGAAACCTCAATCAAATAACTACCACAAAGCCAGAAAGCAATTAGCGCGGGCTAATCTCAAAATCAGTAGACAGCGTAAAGACCATGCAATAAAGACTGCACGGGCGTTAATCCAATCTAACGATTTGGTAGTATACGAAGATTTGAAGGTTAGTAACCTAGTTAAAAACCATCATTTGGCAAAGTCAATATCTGATGCAAGTTGGTATCAGTTCACAACTTGGCTTGAATATTATGCTAAGTTGCGCGGAATTGTTTGTGTAGCAGTACCTCCACATTTCACCAGCCAAAATTGTTCAAATTGTGGTCAAACTGTGAAGAAATCTTTGTCAGTAAGAACTCACAAATGTCCACATTGTGGCTATATTGCTGATAGAGACCACAATGCAGCAAGGAACATTTTGGCTAAAGGTTTAGAAATGCTAGGAGCCATAGTCAACAGTACCGAGGGGCACTCGGAACCTGGGGGAAACCCGAAAGCTACGGGAGAGTCTGACCTCTGGAGCGCGTGATAGCAATATTGCCAATCTAAGTCATCTCTGTGAGCGTAGAATCATCAATGATGAGAATCCCGCATTGCGTTACTTTGATTTGATGCCGGGAGTATGTCAATAATCTCTGAACTGCTACTCTCTTTCAACAAACTTTCAATATTTTTTGCCATCCGAGTTTGTTGCTCTAACTGCTTTGTTGAAGAGAATAAATCGCCTAATCCATTAATAATTTGTTTGAGACTTTTCCTAAATCTTTCATCTCCTGTTATATCATCTAAATCTGATGTCATTTTCTGCACATTTTCAAATGTTGCTCTGGCTGAATCTAATGTTTGTTGCAACATTATTATATTTGTCGGACTGTTTAGATCGGTAGAAATATCTCGTAAATTCGCAGAAGTTTCTACTGCATTTGTCGATAATATTTCTAAGTTACTAATAAATTCTCCTTTTTCTACTTCACTAATAATCGGACTTAAACTTTCCATTAGCACTGCTAATTCTTCAGTTGTTTTCTCAATATTATTTAAAGTGGCAACTAGAGTCGAACGATTTGTATTAACAATTGCATTAATCTGATCTACTGTTAAACTAAATTTATTAGCCACTTCCTCTACAGAATTTGCTGAAGCGACCGCAGCAGAAGAAACTTTTTCTGTAGATTCTTTCATTGTTTTAGTCACAGTAGTTATTTGATTGGAAATATCATTCACTTCTGTTTCTAAGGTTTTAGTCAAACTATCTAAGTCTCTCTCTACTGTATTGGTTAAACCTCCAATTTCTCCTTCTAATGTTTGAGTCAAACCTCCAATTTCTCCTTCTAATGTTTGAGTCAAACCTCCAACTTCCGCTTCAATAATTCCTGTTATATTATCGACATCTTCTCTTAGATTTTGACTTAAACCTCCCATTTCTCTTTTGATAGTTTCTGATAAATCAGAGAGTTGTTTGGCTAATTTAGAAGCTTCCGCAGAAGCATTAGCTGTATTTTCAGCAATTATTTTCACATTATTAAACAACTCTGGGTCACTATAGAGGTCAATTAAACGTATTCCTGCTCTTAATAATTGCTGCATTTCTATTCCTGCTTCTCCCTGTAAACGGTCATTATTACAGATAATTATTTGAGGACAATTAGATGATAAAGCATTAGCAGAAACTTCTGATTCGGGTATTCTACCCCTAGGAATAATATCTATTTGTGCAGTACCAATAAATGAGGATATATTGCCTTGAATAAATACATCACGAGGGATAATTAAGTCTTCTGGCTTAATTTCTAAGGTAATATCTACTCCATTTAATCCTGGTTTTATTTCTACTACTTGCCCAACATTAATACCTCGATATCTAACTGATGTGCCTAACTCAATACCAGATGCACTTTCAAATTCAACTATGAATTTATAACTACGTTTACCTAATTCTACTCCCCTCAACCAAAGTATTAAAGCACCAAACAAACCTATTCCTAATAAAGTTAATAAACCTACTGAACCTTCTCTAGTTGTTCGCGATCGCATAGTTTCTCCAAAAGGCTTTTATTATATTGAAACGTAAAAATTTTACTCGATAATCAATAAATATATGGTATAATGGCTACATTTATTTTCCATTCATACTAATGTGGCAATTTTGACATTAGAGGATTGCTCAAAATCTCTCTAACAAAAACAATTCCTAACTTTTGACTTGTAAAATATGACTTCTGACTTCTGACTTCTAAATTCATAAACTCTATCTTTGATTAGGCAAAATATTTTCGAGAGTTCCTCAAAAAAAATCACTCTGACAAAAACAAATTCTCCATTCTCAATTTATGAACCCTATCTTTTTAGGCAAAATATTTTCGAGAGTTCCTCAAAAAAAATCACTCTGACAAAAACAAATTCTCCATTCTCAATTTATGAACCCTATCTTTTTAGGCAAAATATTTTCGAGAGTTCCTCAAAAAAAATCAC
>NZ_JAAHGT010000774.1 GCF_010672385.1 Okeania sp. SIO2F4 | reverse complement strand
GCTAGCGGATTTGATATAACAGGGCATGATGTGATATAGAATCCGATTAAACACTCGTCATTGCGACGATAGGAAGCAATCTCGTGGGACCCCTGAGATTGCTTCCTTCCACTCCGTTCCAGTCGCTGCGGACGCAGGCTCTAGTAATTATCCGGATTTGATATGAGAGATGGGGAGTTATAGAAAGACTGGGCAATGGCGCTCGTGAAGTGAACATTTTTTTATATCGAATTAAACGGGGGCGCTCGGCTTTATTGCATGAATAGGCGATCGCGAAGTAGGGGCGGGTTCAGCCAAAAACATTCACAAAGCCACAGAAATTAAATAAACCTGCCCCAAAGTTGGTGTGGGTGTCTAAAGATGCCCAGATAATAGGCGATCGTGAAGTAGGGGCAGGTTCAGCCAAAAACATTCACAAAGCCACAGAAATTAAATAAACCTGCCCCAAAATTGGTGTGGGTAATCATAATGTAATGGGGCGGGTTTAGCAAAATATTTAATATCAGCACGATGTTCTACTTAAAACCCCCCCTACACCCTGGTTAAATCAACTCGCCCCAAAACCAGCGCTAAAAACTCAAACGTCTCTCAATAGCATTTTGAAAGCGATCGCTCATTTCTCCCATCTCTACATTAATTAAAGACACACCCTCATTAACTAAAATTTGCAAACCACTTTCAGCATTACTCACCAGACCAATTTTCTGCCAAAAATCAGCCAAATTTTCCTGAAGATATGATTCCCAAATCATCTGATTTTCTGGCGCAACAGAAACCAAAATTCGGCAACCACCCTCGCCAAACAAAAATTCATCCCATCGGAAATTAGAAACATCAGAAAATTCCCAAATCATCTCAGCTCCCAACTTCCCACTAATACAACACTCTGCCAGAGCGATCGCTACACCTCCCTCTGCACTATCATGAGCAGAACGCACCCAACCTTGTCGGATACCATGACGACAAACTGCCTGTACTCGCTTTTCCAAATCAAAATCTACTTCGCTTGGTTTACCAGCAACCACACCATGAACAGTTGCCAAATATTCAGAAGCAGCTAAAGACCTAACTCCTAAATTCCCTATTAAATAGATAATATCGCCTTCAGTTTGCCAACTTTGCCCGCAAATACGAGTCAGATCGGGAATTAACCCTACCATTCCCACCACTGGAGTCGGATAAATTGCCTGGGGAGTACCGTCAGCATCCAAAGTTTCGTTATACAAAGACACATTCCCGCCAGTAACAGGGGTTCCCAACTCTCGACAACCTTCAGCAATACCACGACAACTCTCTGCTAGTTGCCAATATCCCACAGGTTTTTCTGGACTGCCAAAATTGAGATTATCTGTAACCGCTACAGGTTCTGCACCCACACAACTGAGATTCCGTGCTGCTTCTGCAACTACTGCTTTTGCACCATTGTATGGATCGAGATAAACCCAACGGGAATTACAATCAACTGTTGCAGCAACACCTGAAGTTGATGATGGGTTGTTAAGATCGGGAATTTGGGGGCGTAACCGAATTACAGCAGCATCAGCACCACCCGGCAACATCACAGTATTATTCTGTACTTGATAGTCGTATTGCTGATACACCAAATTTTTTGAAGCAATAGTTGGAGTATCTAATAAAGTCAGTAAAATTTCATTCCAGGTTTGGAAATTTCCCTGAATTTCAATACCCTGTTCCGTAGATGATGGCAACGATGCAACATTCCATTCCCAAGCTTTTTTTGCATATTCCGGCGGTTCGCTCAATAACTCCCGATGATAAATAGGAGTATTATCTGCCAAAGCAGTAGCAGGTATTTCAGCAGCAACTTTCCCTTCAAATAAAATTCGCACAATAGGTTCCTCAATAACTGTACCTGCCACCACTGCATGAAGTTCCCAACGTTCAAAAATATCAATTAATTCTTGTTCGCGACCTTTTTGGGCAACAAATAACATCCGTTCCTGAGATTCTGAGAGCAAATATTCATAAGGAACCATCCCAGTTTCTCGCACTGGTACTTTGTCCAAGTCAAATTCAATGCCAACTCCTCCATTTGCTGCCATTTCTGAAGTGGAACAGGTGATACCAGCAGCTCCCATGTCTTGCGCTGCGACTACTGCTCCTGTTTTGAATGCTTCTAGACAAGCTTCGACTAGACATTTTTCTAGGAATGGGTCTCCTACTTGCACTGCAGGGCGATCGTCTATTGACTGTTCGCTGAGTTCGGCGCTGGCGAAACTTGCTCCACCCATACCGTCTCTACCTGTGGTGGAACCGACATATAAGACTGGGTTGCCAATACCGGATGCACCAGATTTGACAATTTCGGGGGTTTCCATTAATCCCAATGCCATCACGTTGACTAGGGGGTTGCCTGTGTAAGCGCGGTCAAAGTAAATTTCTCCACCTACGGTAGGTACTCCGAAACAGTTACCGTAATGAGAAATGCCAGAAATTACTCCGGTAAAAATGCGTTTGGTTTTGGCATCCTCTAGGGAACCGAAACGGAGGGAGTTAAGTACGGCGATGGGGCGAGCACCCATTGTAAATATGTCTCGGAGAATACCGCCGACTCCGGTAGCAGCACCTTGGAATGGTTCGACAGCAGATGGGTGGTTGTGGGATTCTATTTTGAAAGCGAGTTGGAGTCCGTTGTCTAGGTCTACGACTCCAGCGTTTTCTCCTGGTCCAACAAGAATACGTTTACCTGTGGTGGGAAATTGTTTGAGGAGGGGGCGGGAGTTTTTGTAGCAGCAGTGTTCTGACCACATGACTCCAAACATTCCTAGTTCCGCTTTATTGGGGTGACGACCAAGGCGGTTCAGAATTTCTTGATATTCTTCTGGTTTGATGCCTTCGGATGCTATTTCTTCTGGGGAAAAGGGAGTTTGTGACATAATTTATAATGGGAAAGTTGACTAACTTTTTTGGTAGTATTATTATCTCATTAATTATGTCAAACTTAATACAAACAAAATAACTGGAATATACGAGCGAAAATTCTCAAAATCTTTATCGGTAGTAAAAATAAAGATAAATAGAGTCATAATGTTAATTCACTGATTACTAAAATAGATAACTCATTGACTCGTTTTAACTGTAAATCATTAGTTAAAAAAGCCTCACATTCTGATTGAATAACAACAGCAATTTGTAAGGAATCAGTTAATGATAAATTATACTTTAATCATTTTCATTCTTGATCGTCACAACCAAAATATTGTAGGGACGTTCCATAGAACGTCCCTACTGTGGTCTACCGTGCAGGAAAACCGCTGTAATATTTGCTCAACCTACTATCTAGGGTTAGCTGTAGATTTGGAAGGCTTCAGTTTGCGTTTGAGGGTTGAAATTGCTCCTAGAGTACCGAGAGTGAAGAAGCTTAAGGTGGAGGTTGGTTCAGGGACGGTGATTGGAGCAGCAGAAAAACTAGCAGAAAAACTAACGGGCAATTCACTATCTTCTGGCCCAAAATTTTCAAAACCTGGTATAAATGGCGCCGCAGAAAAAATCTCAAAATAACCCGGAGGCTGCAAAAAATCAGCAAAAAACATATTAACAAAGTTTCCTTCCGAGGTGGAATACCCAAAACCGCTACTTGTTAACTGCTCATCAGGATTAAGACTGATTATATTGTCAAGTACAAAAGGTTCGTTTCCAGGTACTCAAGTTCCCGTAGGTTGTAAACCAATAATTGTTTCGTCATTTCGCGTACCAGTAATTTCAGTAATTAGGTAAAAACCGAAATCGTCAGGAGTATCATTAGTCGTCAAATTACCACTTGCCTCTATACCAGGAGCGGAATAACTCCAGTTCCAAATTAAAGCAGAGGCAGCTTGTATTTTCCCAAAAACCAATGCAGATGTCACACTGAGGACTGTGACAGATAGTAAAGTTAGATTTTTCATAAAAAAGCTGTAAATTTTTATTACTTCCTATATTTCTATTTAAACCTCCTCAAAAGGTCTTTGCAATATCTTTTGCTTAACTTTACAGAATCTTTAAAATTTCCTGAGAGTAAGCTGGGGAGGAAAATCAGCAGAATCAAATATGAGATAAGGATTTGAGGTATCTATAATCATCAACAAAAATCATCAGCGTTGGACTTTGTATCAATGCGATCGCTGATGAATAAAAACAAGATCCTCAGAGGAAAAATATCAAATTCAAAAAATAAACAAAGTATAACAAACCGTTAAATACTGGGTAATCCAGCCATTAGCATCAGGGAAAAAAACTGAATCAGTAGAGAAGAAAATTAGTCTGAGGTGAGGAAAACGTGAATCTACGCAAGCAAAAGGAGATAGGAGTCGAAGGTATCAAAGGCATTCTTCTAAGTGGACATCATGCTATATCAAGGCCACTTAAATTGGAATTAGATTATTTCAGAGTATCTAAATGATATACTACTCTGTCTAACAATTGTCAAGTACCTCTGCTCTTTAATTATTTCTTCCCGATAAAATACTATGAATCAACCATTACCTTTAGATTTTTCTCAGCAAGACCTACGACATCGCAATTTTCAAGGTCAAGACCTGACGGGGGCTAATTTTAGCGGTTCTGACTTGAGAGGTTGCAATTTTCAGGATGCTATCCTAGTAGGGGCAAATTTTCAGGGTGCAAGAATTGGGCAAAGTAGGAGCAAGATTAGGATTTTGATTGTTCGTTGTGCTGGAGCGGCGATCGCTGTTACTCTTGCTAGTGCTTTTGCTAGTTTTATTGTTGGTGAAATGGCTGG
>NZ_JAAHGT010000773.1 GCF_010672385.1 Okeania sp. SIO2F4 | reverse complement strand
TCAAAAAAAGGAAAATAATAGAGGTAGCTGTCTAATAATAAGATGAGGAAAAACCCGATATTTTCAATTTGATTTAATCAAATTTTTCAACTCCCGCCAAATAGAAGGTTGACTAGAAGTTGATGCGGGATGAGTCAAAATTCCCTGAGTCGGGCTGAATAAAAAAGCCAGTATAAATAATCCAAATGATACTAATACAATTGCCGGACCAGATGGCAAATTATAGAAGTAGCTAATATACATTCCACTAATACTAGATAAAATTCCTATTCCTACTCCTAATATCATTACTTGATGGAGTCTTTTAACTAATAGATAAGCTGTAGATGCTGGTGTAATTAATAAAGACAAAACTAAGACTACTCCTACTGCTTTGAGACTGGCTACAATTGTCAAACCAATTAACATCATTAACCCCAAGTTTAATAAATTAACAGGTAAACCTACTGCTTGAGCGCCGAGGGGGTCAAACGTGTAAAATAATAGTTCTTTATACAGTAGGACTACTACTAATAAAACAATTACACCAATAATTAATGTATCCCTCACGTCTACAATAGTTACGCCGAGAATATTGCCGAATAAAAAATGATTTAAGTCGATTTTATTGTCTTTCTGAATAATTGTAATTAATGTGATTCCTAGTGCAAAAAAGGCAGAAAAAACTATTCCCATTGCTGCATCTTCTTTGATTTGCGATCGCGTCCTAATTAAGTTAATTAAAATAGTGCTAATTATTCCGGCGATAAATGCTCCGATAAATATATTTGCTCCAAGTAAAAAAGCAACAGCTAATCCTGGTAAAACTGAGTGACTAATAGCATCTCCTAATAAGGCTAATCTTTGTACCATTAAATAACTGCCGACTACTGCACAGATAATTCCAACTATTACTGCGACTAGGAGCGATCGCTGCATAAAACTATATTGTAGTGGTTCGAGTAATGTTTCTAACATTAGTGTTTATTTTTCCTTTTTTTGTCTGTTTTATTGTAAGCATTCAGCGGTCAGCTATCAGCTATCAGCTATGAGTTATTAACTCACTATATTAGAATAAAAAATTAGTATTCAAGGAGAATGAAAGTTATGTTTGCGTAGCATTCCACAGGAAATGAAATATTACTTTTAGCTGACATTGGTAATTGCTTGATTATGTCTTTCAAAAGCTTAATTATTCTGATTTTATCGCAAAAAAGTAAGTAGTAATTTAAAAATATTTGGGATGATTAACGAAACATTTCTAGTTGTCAATTCACATTTTTAAGGTTAACATACACTACTAAAATTTGCATTTGTTTACAACAGAAATAGAAGCTGATAGCTGACTGCTGAATGCTGAATGCTTACACATTAATAAACCGCAAAACCTGTATGTTTACGGACTTCCTCTGGATGAAAACCTAAAACTATCATATCTTTAGTTACACCTGCTTCTAAAAGTGTTTCAGCAACAGGTTGAGAACAACCATCATATTGAATCCAGATTTTATCATTAATAATATCGATATGAACTACGGAACCACAAACTCGACGTATATCATCCCAACCCACATGAATTACTTGATAATGGTCTCGTTCAGTGTCAATTACAATTTATACATCTATTTGACCATTAGCAGGTTTATGAGTGCCATATTCGTATATTATTTTTTTAATAATTTCACGATAGTTATCTAAGTTATCCATTTAACTATTCTCCCAAATTTTTCATCAAAAATCATCAGACGCAGTTGTATTTTATTAATAATTAATTGACCTAATTTTTCTTGGAAAATATTTTCATAAGCTTGTTGATTAACGGCAAGATAAAGTAAGCGTTCTGGTTCTAGTTCCGATAATACGCTTCGATAAATTTCATATTGCCCCACTGCTATTTGTAAATCGTTGACGAGAGAAAGACTAATAAAACTTTTGATTTATACAGCAATTTTTTGATCGTTTTTTTCGGCAGCGATCGCTGTTTTTTCTGCACCTAAATCAACATAAAGATGTTGACCTCCATAACCTAAATATAGAGGATAGTGAGTAATTGTCCAAGCATCTGTTTTTAATGCTTCAACAACCGTATTATGATAAATATCTCTAGCTGGCATTAGTTATTGAAAAATTTAATAGTTCAAAGTATCTGCAACAGAAGTAAAGAGGTGCAATTAGTCTCCGCTAATTTCAACTAATTCTTCACCAGACCGTAGAAGTTCTAGTGCTTCTGTTAATGTTGCACTTAAAATTTATCGTAACCGAGCATTTGAAGTATTACCACAGGTCAACCAGATAATTTGAGGTGGTGAGTCAAGGCGATCGACTAGATCGACAAAATCACTGTCTTTAGTTATTAAAATAACGCTTTCAGCCTTTGCTGCTTCAAAAATCTCAGTATCTTCAGCATCTCTCAAACCAATATCCCGTAGAGCTAAAGCTGTTACTTCAAAGGTGTTGCTAATCCAAGTTGCGATCGCAGGCGACAGTTGTGCATCTACCCAAATTATTATACAATTAGCACGGGATGATTAAGTTTACGGGAGGCATATAGAAGTGCTGCTTGCAGATCGTTGGCTTCTAGATCGGGCATTTCTGCTAAGATTTGTTCGACACTCAGTCCAACTGCAAATAGATCCAGTACATCCGATACTCTAATTCTCATACCTCGGATGCAAAGGCGGCCACCGCACTGTTTAGGATTAATCGTAATTCTTTTGAGCAAATCTGACATATAGCTTTACTCCAGAATGAATTTTAATCTTGCTATAGATGTATTGGATACTGCACTTCCTAGCCTTTAATTGGAATTAGCTGATTCTCCATTACATTTCAACCAATTTTGAATCTCTGAATGACTTTGAAAGAGCTTAGTCATCTCCCCCTCAAATTCAAACCCATTAGAATTAACTACTTTGTAGGTATACCAAAACTCTTTACAACCAGGGTAAGGTGCGCCATCATCGTATTCACGTTCATATTCAACGGATACTCCATCACTAAAATGGTGAACTCGCCGAGTTATCTCAATAGTGCTACCTGTAGGATCGTGTTTCGTTTCTGACTGAGAGTCACTGCGAACAATTTCATAAGGACTGGCTGTACCCTCAATCGCTTTAACATAGTCAATAAGACGCTTCATACAATTACTATTTCCCTATTAGTATTACTTTTGAGAAAAAAACTAAGTTAACGAGACTAAATAACACATTTATTGTATTTGACAATGCAGATGATTGTCAATAAATAAAGGCTAGAAAAGTGGAATGATTTTTCACTTCTTCAGGCAGTAGAAAAAAATGTAGTTTGATTTACATAAAATAAACTTTCAAATAGGATATTTAGAGAAAAATTGTAACAAGTGGAAATTACTTTAAGCGATCGCTCATTAAGTGAAACAAGTATTGTTGATTGAGATAACGGTTAAAGTTAGCTGATGTAAGTAACCTTTGCTAAAACATAGGCTAACTTTGCCGGTCTGCTCCAGTCAAATTATTATGTGTGGTTTCTTCTAATTTCACATATCAAATTTATTTTTGCTTGTTCTTCATAAGCATCTATCCAATGCAAAAAACCAATATTCTTCTTGTGAGATTTATCAAGCAAGTTTATTAAAGAATCAATATTTTTCAATTGCTTCTCTGATAATGAATTAAAATCGCTTATTATTTTATCCCTAGAATTGGTATTTATATAATTAGTAAATTTACCCATCAAACCAACAAAAACATCTGAAGCCTGAACAAATAAATCACCTTGCGAATCAACAAAGGCATAGTTTTTTATTTCTTTGCCTTCATCAATTATTTTGTACTTAGCTAGCATTTTTGAAATAGTTGCCTCATTATCAAAAATATGATTTGAATTATTGAACAAATATATAGCTCTTAGATAAAATTCCAAAAAATTATTTATCAAAACAGGCTCTTTTCCGTCCATTCTAAATAGAAGTGAATTCTTTTTATTGGCCTCTTTTAGTATTTGTCTGAGGGATTCCAATCCAAAATGGAATTCTGGCGTATCAATATATTCGTCAAATATTGAAGTTAGTTCTTGAATGAATTCTGAAACTGATTCCTTTTTAATATTAGGATAATTAAAGTTATAAAACAATTCTTGAAAAGACTCAATTTCGAGTTTTGCGAGCTTATATAAGTCATTTTTTAGAAATTTATGGTAATCTGAACCCAACTGCATTGCCACTTCTGAGTTCATAATTGCAGAATCAACAATATCGACAATAGACCAGTAAAGAATATTTAAACTTGAATAATGAATGTATAAATCATTGTCCGACAAAAGGTATTTCAAAAATAAATTCAGTTTTTCAGACTTCAAGCAGTCAAGAAATTATCCCTTAGCAATATGCTGAAATTTTACATCTTTAATATTCTTTTGTAGCTTAAGCCTATCAAATAAAGGTTTAATATCAGGTTGGCTTCCTTCGTAAACTAAACCACCTAAAACAAAATTTGAATGAAAATCTTTTGAATTAAAAGAGACATTAAAATCGAATTCCTTCACATAGAATTTTCTAATATTATTGGTTTCGTCATAATAAAAAGTAAAAGAACTTTCAAAGTCTGCTGTTGGTGCAAGTATCTTTGTCATTCTTCTAAGAGCGCTAATATCAAAATTTACCATTTAACACCTCTTTTCATAATCTAAAGTTTTAGTTACCAACTGTTCCTACTATTACCTACAACCAAAATCAGAACTAAAAAAAATTTTAGAATAATCAAGCAACTTGTCTTAAAGACTCTGGGTG
>NZ_JAAHGT010000772.1 GCF_010672385.1 Okeania sp. SIO2F4 | reverse complement strand
TCTTTAAAAAGAATTATCATTATCAAACACGAAAAATCAATATTTTATACAGAGGTATAGTTATTGAAATCTTTATCTAGTAGTAGTTTCGGGGTGCTTGTCACCCCGTGAGCCAAGAAACTTTAGAGAAGATTCTTAATCAAGAAGCTTTCTTAGATTCTCTGAAAATATCTAAGTCGAGAAAAGGTATCTGGTATGCGCTAATCTCGGTATCTATGGATGTTCCGGATGCTAGATTAGTGAATGATTGGAACGGATACCTCTAACAATTCATTCAGCTTCACACCAAGAAACTTTAGAGAAGATTCTTAATCAAGAAGCTTTCTTAGATTCTCTGAAAATATCTAAGCCGAGAAAAGGTATCTGGTATGCGCTAATCTCGGTATCTATGGATGTTCCGGATGCTAGATTAGTGAATGATTGGATCGGAGTAGATAGAGGACAAAATAATATTGCAGTTGCAGCATTACCTAATAGTTTTGGTAAGTTTTGGACTGTTAAACAAGTAAAAAGCTTAAGACGTAAATTTCAAAAATTACGCAAAGAACTTCAAGAAGCTAAAAAACTGAGAAAAATTAAGGACATTGAAAGACGTGAGCGCAGAATTATAACTCACATCAATCATGGCATTTCCAAGAAATTAGTACAATTGGCATTTAGACTATAAGATGGGATTGCGGTTTGAGGATTTGTCAGGTATTAGACAAAGCTCACTTCAACGCATCCCCCCTAACCCCCTTTTGAAAGGGGGGATGATGCTAGTAAAAACCGAGACTATTGGGCATTTTATCAGTTAGAGTTGTTTACCAGGTACAAAGCAGTAAAAGCAGGTGTAGTAGTAGAGTCTGTACCAGCAACATATACCAGTAAGTCAGACCATCGTAACGGTGTGATAGGCAAGAGAGTTAAACATACTTTTTTCGGGTATGACGCTTATCAGTGCAATGCTGATTGGAATGCCTCACAAAACATTGGTCAATGGTTAGGTTTTTCATGTCCTGTAAATCTTCATAAAGCTGTATCTGTAATGGATGGGGTTGATTATCAGGTAGGGTCAATGACAGTCCCTCAACTGATGAGAAGTAAAAACAGGTGGATTTATCCCCTGTTGTTACAAATTTCAGAATCCACGGGGTTTTAACCCATGGAGTGTCAAAGTCTTACCTACCCCCTAAGCACAAAAACCATACCCGCGCTTCAGTAACGCCGTAAATTTCAATCCAATCCAGCGTCAGTTACTGCTCCAAAACTGCTAGAAGATACTAACTTCGCATATTTTGCTAATACACCTCTGGTATATCGGGGTGTCGGTGGTTCCCATGCTTGACGACGCTTTTCTAGATCCTCATCAGAAATATTTAATTGTAGTAAACGCTTATGAGCATCAATAGTAATCATATCTCCTTCTTTGATTAGAGCGATCGCTCCACCTACTGCTGCTTCTGGAGCTACATGACCAACTACCATACCGTAAGTACCACCAGAAAACCTACCATCAGTAATCAATCCTACTTTATCTCCTAAACCAGCACCAATAATAGCGGAAGTTGGTGCTAACATTTCCCGCATTCCAGGTCCACCTTTCGGACCTTCATAACGAACTACGATAATATCTCCTGCTTGAATTTTGCCTGCTAAGATTGCTTCTAAGCAAGCTTCTTCTGACTCAAATACTCTTGCTGGACCTGTTATTTCTGGGTTCTTGACTCCTGTAATTTTGGCAACTGCTCCCTCGGTTGCTAGATTTCCTTTTAAAATAGCTAAGTGTCCTTGAGTATACATGGGATTATCCCAAGGGCGAATAACATCTTGGTTAGCAGGTGGTTGAGAAGGTACATTTGCTAACTGTTCCGCAATAGTTTTACCAGTTATAGTTAAGGCATCTGGGTGGAGTAGGTCATGTTCTAGAAGCATTTTCATTACGAGGGGAATGCCTCCTGCTTGATGCAAATTTGTTGTAACGTATCTACCACTTGGTTTTAGGTCGCACAATACAGGTACTCGCGCTCTAATTGTTTCAAAATCATCTAAAGATAATTCCACATTAGCAGCATGAGCGATCGCCAGTAGGTGTAATACTGCGTTTGTGGAACCCCCTACAGCCATAATTACTGAAATTGCATTTTCGATGGCTTTGCGGGTAATAATTTGCCGAGGTAAAATTTGTTTCCGAATAGCTTCTACTAGTACATGAGCTGATTTTTCTGTGCTATCTGCTTTTTCTGCATCTTCGGCAGCCATTGTTGATGAGTACATGAGACTCATTCCCATTGCTTCAAAAGCTGAAGACATGGTATTGGCAGTGAACATTCCTCCGCAGGAACCAGCACCAGGACAAGCTCTACGTTCTACTTCTGTTAATTCTGTTTCGTCAATTTTTCCTGCACTATATTTTCCTACTGCTTCAAAAGCACTGACAACTGTTAAGTCTTCGCCATTATAGTTGCCTGGTTTGATGGTACCACCGTAGACAAATATAGCTGGGATGTTCATGCGGGCGATCGCTATCATTGCTCCTGGCATATTTTTGTCACATCCACCAATAGCAAGAACTCCATCCATTGTTTGGCCATTACAAACTGTTTCGATGGAGTCGGCAATTACATCTCTGGAAACTAGGGAATATTTCATTCCCTCAGTACCCATAGAAATACCATCGCTAATAGTAATAGTGCCAAATATCTGTGGCATTCCTCCGGCTTCTTTTGTTCCGCTCATGGCTCGCGTGGCCAGATCGTTAATACCCATGTTGCAGGGAGTAATGGTGCTATAGGCATTGGCAACTCCGATAATTGGTTTGGTAAAGTCTGAATCTTCAAAACCTACAGCTCTCAGCATGGCTCGGTTTGGAGCGCGTTGTACTCCTTTAGTCACTAATTGGCTTCTTCTATTTTCTGGCATAGTATTTTTTGACTCTACTCTCTTATTTGACCAAAAAAATCAATTGTATACAAGCCCCCGGATTTATTATTGGAGAGGGAGAAAAACTTTCGGTCTTGCAAGCTCTTTGATTCATCAATGGGGTCATGTTTTTGACTTTTGAGTTTTAGATTTTTTACCTTAGTAATTTGTAATGTCCTGCTTTAAATATAAAATATAAAATAGAAAAACTTTGAGGCAGAGCAAATGGAGGCTGAGGAACTTCTCAAGCAATATGCAGCAGGAGAAAGAAATTTTAAAGGTATTAGCCTGGTAGGAATCGATTTAACCGGAGCTGATTTAAGTAATGCTAATTTTACTAGGGCAAACCTCGGTAATGTGATATTGAAGGGTGCTAACCTCAGTGGAGTTAATTTCAGAGAGGTGAGTTTGGGGGATGCTTATTTAAGTGGAACGAATTTGAGCGAAGCGAATTTGATTGGAACAACTCTGGTGAAAACTGACTTTACTAATGCTAATTTGAGTGGAGCTAATCTGCGGGGTTCTAATTCTAGAGAAGCTAATTTGAGTCAAGCTGATTTAAGGGGTGCTAACTTAACGGAGGCTAATTTAAGTCAGGCGAATTTGACTGAAGCTAATTTGAGTGAAGCTACAATGATTCGTGTTAATTTGATTAGGGCTATTTTAAGTGGTTCTAATTTAGAGTTTGCTAATTTAACAAATGCTTTGATGAATGAATCAATTTTGGAGGAGGTAAATCTGACAAATGGAATTCTGAGTGGAGCTATGTTAAGTGGTTCTAATCTGAGTGAAGCTGATTTGAGTAAATCTACTACTATTGGGGCGACTCTGAGTGAAGCGAATTTAAGTGGAGCAAAATTACGAACTACTAATGCTAGTTGGACTACTTTACGAGGTGCTAATCTCAGTGGAGCTAATTTATTTCGGGCTAAATTAAGTTGGTCAAATCTGACAGGGGCAATATTGGTTAAAGCTGTTTTGATTGACGCGAAGCTAAATAAAACTAATTTACGAGATGCAGATATGAGAGGAGCTATTATGCCTGATGGTACAACTTTTCCCTAAAAATATTGTTGCTGTTAACTGAAAATTTTAAATTATAATGGCTGTTTTTTTTGATTCTTTATATCAAGAAGTATTCATAAAATTTATCTATATGTAATCGAATATAATTAGAATATATTTACAATTTAATGAGAAATTATGGGGAACTGTAGGAAGAAATCAAAATAAATGCTGAAGAGAAGAATTAAAGAGTTGATATAACCTAGGAAAACTAGATTTTCGCAAAACAAATTTAGTAGGGGCAAATTTAAAAAGTGTACACCTGGAAAAGGTTAATTTTACCGAAAAATAAAGGTATAAAGCCTCTCACTCGCCGTGGAGAAAAAAGCGGTCCTTGGATTGCGAGGTCTCCGTTCCCTCCGGGACGCTACGCGAACGCTAGCCTCCAATCTCCCAAGAGAGAAGAAATAATATTTCCTTATATTCAATTCCCGTACGGTTAAAACCTTCTTGTAATTATCAATTATCCATTATCAATTATCAATTAATGAAGGGTTGTTATTTGGCTTGTGCAGATGGAACTAAAGCTTTTCTGTATGAAGCAAATTTTTCTGATGCTTTTCTCTACTCGGCTAATATGAAATATGTCAAGTTGGGAAAGGGGAAACTTGTTAATGCTGACTTGAAAAAACTAATTTAGAGGGTTCTTTTTTGGTTAAGTCAGAGTTATCTGGTGTTAGTGTCTGATTGCATAAATTAATCTACTTATTTAATAACGAAAAAAGCTTCAAACTTACAAAAACAGAGAAAAAAATAATATTACTAACTTTTGCAACTAAAC
>NZ_JAAHGT010000771.1 GCF_010672385.1 Okeania sp. SIO2F4 | reverse complement strand
GTCTACTGAAAACAGCATTTGGAAGATATTCTGATGATAAACTACTTTCAAATTATTGGTTCGCTAAACTATTACATACATCAACAATAGTCGGAATAATGGATGAGTATAGAAATTTTGGTGAGTTGGCAAAAGTAGTATTGGAAAATGTTTTTCATGAACAAGGGATTTCATTAACAGATGATGACAAAAGTTTTATCCTAGTCCTGGAAAATAGTTCTGGTAATTATGTAGAACCTACTGCTGAATCAGCCACTGCAACTTTAGAAGCAGTAGTATTACCAGAAAATCTACGAGCTTTTATTACTGACCCAGAAGGGGATAATTCTTATCCAATTGTAACTTATACTTGGATGCTTGCTTATGGCAAATATGATGATGCCGGCAAAGCTCAAGGTGTGGAAAAAATGATTGAATATGGTTTAAATGAAGGTCAACAAGTTAGTTCTGAATTAGGTTATATTCCTCTACCTGATAATGTACGTCAAAAGGTTCTAGAAACTGCCGATCAAATCAGCCCAGATTACAACATGACTCTCAAATAGTATCAAAAAAAAATTTAATTCAGAATTCTGAATTCTGAATTAAATTTATTGTGATTTTTTTCAATTTCATATAACCTAAATATTAGTATTAGACAATCCCTCAAATTAACTTAATTACGACTTAAAAAGGTATATATAGCAATTCCCAAAAAGCGTGAGGTACAAAATTTTAGGTTTGAGGGAACACTTAACTGGGAACACTTAACTGGGAACAGGGAATAAAAAGACAATAAAACAATAAAGATAACTGTACCTCACGAGCTTGGGAAACGCTATATACCAATCCTATTTTATTCCTGTCAAAAATCTTACTGGTTTTTAGGGAACACTTAAGTGGGAACACTTAACTGGTAAGAGTTTCAGTTTTTTTATTTACTTTTTGATTACCCGCAACCTATGCGCGGATTGCTATACCTATTTGCGCTAGATAGATTTCATTAATGGATAATGGATAATGGATAATGGATAATGGATAATTACCTCTGGTTAAAACAAATGCGGGAATTGAATATAAGGAAATATCCTAGCACTTTTTTTCTCCTTAAAAGGAGAGGCTTTATACCTTTATTTTTCGGTAAAAAATATGGTTGCACAATCTCAAGTTCAACAAGATACTCGGTCTCGGAGTGATGCAGAAAAAAAGTTTGATAATGGTTTTATTACCCTAACTAAAGTTTTTGCTTGGGGTATAGCAGCTATTCTCATATTAATGGCTCTAACAGTAGCTTCCCAAGCAGTACCATCTCTCAATGAATTTGGTTTGAGCTTTCTATTTAAAAGTGTTTGGAACCCTGTTGCTAATGATGGGAAAGGGGATTATGGCGCATGGCCAATGATTATTGGAACTTTAGTTAGTTCAGTATTAGCTCTGTTTATTGCAGTTCCCCTCGGTCTGGGTACAGCAATATTTTTAAGTGAAAATTTTATCCCCCAAAAAATTATTACTCCATTAACTTTTATGGTGGAATTACTAGCAGCTATTCCTAGTGTAGTTTATGGTTTATGGGGTATTTATGTTTTGCTTCCTTTTCTGGAACCAATAGAAGCTTTTATGGGTAAATATTTGGGGTGGATTCCACTTTTTTCTATTCCTGATGGTGTTCGTGCTGGAGGTCCGGGAATGTTTCCTGCCGTTATTATTTTATCAGTAATGATTTTACCAATTATTACTGCAATTTCTCGTGATTCTCTTGCTAGTCTACCAACTGAATTGCGACAAGCTTCTTTAGGTTTAGGAGCTACCCGTTGGGGTACTATTATTAGGGTGTTAATTCCGGCAGCTTTTTCAGGAATTGTTGGTGGTGTAATGTTAGGTTTGGGTAGAGCAATGGGAGAAACTATGGCTGTAACAATGTTAATTGGTAATGCTAACTCGATTAAACCTACTCTTTTTGCTCCGGCTAATACTATTGCTTCTTTAATGGCAAACCAATTTGCTGAAGCTTCTGGTTTACAACTTTCTGCTCTGATGTATACAGGGGTAGTTTTGTTTGCTTTAACCCTAATTGTAAATATATTAGCTAATTGGATTGTGAATCAAATTAAGGCTAAGTATTAATTATCCATTATTAATAATTAATAATGGATAATTAGAGATAGTTTTCATTCACTATTCATTATTTTTCCTCTAGCCTAGTTCTAACAATAATTTTTAATGCCAGCCTACTTATTTCATTAAAACTACTAATTTTGTAAGCATTCAGCAGTCATATTTCAGCTATCAGCTATAATTAGGTTTAAAAAAGAAAAAAGGAATTGATAAATTTCCAAGAATTAGTTGAAAATGTAGTAAAAGTAAAAATTAAATGAATAAAGCGAGCATTCATTGAAAAAAGCTGAGAGTTGACCCCTAAGAGCTGAATGCTTACCTAATTTTTATGCTCATATTATCTTAATTCATTATGGCAGATATTACCTACAACCCAAAATCTTCTGAATCTATCATTAACTTAAAAAGAAACCCCCAAAGACCAAGGGAAATCTTTAATAAAGTGATGACTGGATTATCAGGTGCTTGCATAGTTATCACTCTTATCCCTCTATTTGCTGTATTAATTTATGTTTTTATCAAAGGAGTAGCTCGTCTCAACTTAGATTTATTTACCAAGTTACCACCAGCAGCAGGTCAAACTACAGGGGGTATTGCTAATGCTATTTTAGGCACAATTATGGTAGTAGCAATTGCTAGTTTAATTGCTGTACCTTTTGGCATTTTAGCAGCAGTTTATTTATCAGAATTTAGTAACGAAGAAACTGCCCGCCCAATTCGATTTGCTACTAATGTTTTGAGTGGTGTACCATCAATTATTGCCGGGGTATTTGCCTATAGTTTACTGGTTTTAAGTATGGGGAAATTTTCAGCATTTGCTGGAGGAGTTGCTTTATCAATTTTGATGTTACCTACTATTATTAGGACTACTGATGAAGCTTTACAAATAGTTCCTAGAGATATTAGATGGGCATCCGTAGGAGTTGGTGCTTCTAATTATCAAACTGTTTTACAGATAGTTTTACCTGCTGCTTTACCAGGTATTATTACAGGGATTACTCTTTCTATTGCTCGTGCTGCTGGAGAGACAGCTCCACTACTTTTTACTGTAGTTTATTCTAATAATTGGCCTCGTGGTCCCTTTGCTCCGACAGTACCATCTTTAGCATATCTAGTATATGAGTTTGCTCGTAGCTTTGATTTGGTTTTACAAGAGTTTGCTTGGGCAGGATCTTTGGTGCTGGTTTTATTAGTTTTAATTACCAGTATTCTTTCTCGTTGGGCAACCAGTCAGAAGCAATTTTGATGATTAACTAATCTAAGCATTCAGCTATTAGCATTCAGCATTCAGCTTTTCCTATTTATAAGGAAATAAAAAAAATTAACTTAAGTATTTCAAGCTTCTGACTTCAGCGGTCGGTACTGATAACTTAAATAACTTGAGCTGATAGCTGAATAGCTGAATGCTTAAAGCTATAAAAAATAATTTTTAGACTAAATTAGGAGGTTATATTTTATGCCGGAGTCTCAAGTAAATCTTTCTAAACAAAATTCTGCTCCTGCTCTTTCAGCAGAAAATGTTGACATTTACTACGGAGATTTTAAAGCGGTAAAAAGTGTTTCATTAGAAATTCCTAAGAATCAGGTAACTGCTTTTATCGGACCTTCAGGTTGTGGTAAAAGTACATTATTACGATGCTTTAATCGTCTTAACGATCTGATTAGTATTTTCCGTTTAGAAGGTCGCATTCTTTATCATAATCAGAATATTTATGACCCAGATATAGACCCTGTAGAAATTCGCCGCCGTATCGGAATGGTATTTCAAAAACCTAATCCTTTTCCTAAGTCAATTTACGATAATATTGCTTATGGAGTAAGAATTAATGGTTTGGCTAAATCTAAAGAGGAAATGGATGAGATAGTCGAGCGATCGCTACGACAAGCTGTTCTATGGGATGAGGTTAAGGATAAATTGGGGCAAAGTGGTTTTGCTCTGTCTGGAGGTCAGCAACAACGTTTGTGTATTGCTCGTGCAGTTGCTATTAGTCCAGATGTAGTTTTAATGGATGAACCTTGTGCTTCTCTTGACCCTATTTCTACTATTAAAGTAGAAGAGTTAATTAATGAACTCAAGGAAAATTACACCATTATTATTGTGACTCATAATATGCAGCAGGCGACTAGGGTTGCTGATGTAACTGCCTTTTTTAATGCGAAAGCTGAAGAAGGTGGTAAACGGTTTGGTTATTTGGTGGAATTTGATGAAACTCACAATATTTTCCAAAACCCAAAGGAAGAAGCAACTCAACAGTATGTAAGTGGTCGTTTTGGCTAAAATTAATAATGAGAGAGTAGGGAGTAGGGAATAGGGAGTAGATTTTTTAGGAATTTATCTTCTGCTGAAGTTTCCGGAGCTAGAGGATAAAATTTTTCTCTTCTATTGCGTATCAAGCAAGAGTCATTTCATTCGCTGAAGTTTCCGGAGCTAGAGGATAAAATTTTTCTCTTCTATTGCGTATCAAGCAAGAGTCATTTCATTCGCTGAAGCTCCCGGAGGTGGAGGATAAAATTTTCCTCTTTAATATTGCGTATAGAGCAAGAGTCATTTCATTTGCTGAAGCTCCCGGAGTCGGAGGGTGAAAATTTTCCTCTTTAATATTGCGTATAGAGCAATAGTCATTTCATTTGCTGAAGCTCCCGGAGTCGGAGGATGAAA